>CAZCUL010000402.1:0-5996 GCA_964501475.1 uncultured Verrucomicrobiota bacterium
AGTCGGTCACATTGCGGGTCACTCAGGGAACGTCCCCACCCAGCCCTCCGGGAGCCAACATTTCGCCTCCTTTGCCCCCGCCCCAAACGGAGGTGCCTCCGCAGACTTCCTCTAATGCCACCAACGATGTGGCCTTTCTCCGTGTCGCTCTGCCAAAAAAGGACCTTTACCTGGGTGAATTGATCCCAATGGAAATCAAAGCTTACTTTCGCCCAGGCGTCCAGGCTTCGCTGACCACTCCCCCCGTGCTGCAAAGCGACGCTTTTACTTTCAACCGTTTGAACGACCAGCCTTCTGAAACTCAGGAAATCGTGGACGGACAAGCTTATCGCGTCATGGCGTGGCGCGGCGGACTTTCAGCGGTCAAACCGGGCGACTATCCATTGGCCATCGAACTGCCCGCGACCCTGCGAATCCGTCAACCCGTCCGGAGCCGCCAGCCGCGCAACCCGCGCGACCCGTTCGATGATTCGTTTTTCAACGATCCGTTTTTCAATGACTTCTTCGGCCGCGTTGTCGAAAGGCGCGTGGTGCTAAAGGCCGATCCTGCGGACATCCGCGTCTCGTTTTTGCCCGAACAGAATCGGCCGGAAAGCTTCAACGGCGCAGTCGGTCAATTTGAGTTGGCGGCCAGCGCTTCTCCCGTCGAAGTGACCGCCGGCGATCCCCTGACGCTGCGCCTGCAGGTGACCGGGGTCGGAAACTTCGACCGCCTGGCGGCGCCCCTCCTGGCAGATTCGGGCCAGTGGAAGACATACCCCCCCAATAGTCGGTTCGAGCCTCAGGACAGCATCGGTTACCGCGGAGTGAAGACTTTCGAGCAAGTCGTCGTGCCGAAGAACGCGGACGCGCGGCGCATTCCCCCGATCAGCTTCAGCTACTTTGATCCTCAAACGCGCCAGTACGTGACGCGACAGACGGAGCCGATTCCCATTCGAGTGAAGCCGGGCGAAGAAACTGTCTCCTCGACCCCTCCTCCGCCCGCGCCCATTGCAGACACCGACTCGTCCGCGGATGCGCGGGCTGCCGCGTATTTAGTTCCGAACAAAACGGACCCAGGTCATTTCGCGCCTACGCTGCAGCCGATTTATCACCGGCCATGGTTCGTCTCCCTGCAAGCTGTGCCTTTGCTTGCACTGACTGTCGGCCTTCTGATGATTCGGCATCGGGAAAAGCTCGCAAAGAATCCGCATCTGATCCGTTCTGCCGCCACCGAGCGCGCCATCCGCGCTCGATTGAGCGAAATGGACCGGGCACTGGCCAACGGCGATGTGCCTGGCTTCTTTCGCGCCGCGCGCGGCGCCCTCCAGCATCGCCTGGCCGAGCAATGGAACATGCAACCCGGCGCGGTCACACTGGCCGAGGTGAGCGCCCGCCTCGATGGCTCCGCCGAAGGCATCAGGCCCATCTTCGAGTATGCGGACCAGGCAAGCTATTCGGGCGAAAGTGTCGGAGGAGCGGACCTTGGCAAATGGCAGGAGACCGTCCTTTTGCAACTTCGCCTCCTCGCACAGAAGCGATGAACACGTTTTCAACAGTCCTTTGCCGGTTCGGCTCCCCGACCGGCTCCGCGGCGCCACTGGTCGTTTTGTGGTCGCTTCTTCTTTCCAGCATCGGCGCCAGTTCGCAAAGCTTTGCCGATGCGAACCGCGCCTTCGCCGAGCAGCGCTATGCGGATGCGATCCGCGGCTACGAGCAAATCATCCAGCGCCAAGGCTATTCCGCGCCGGTCCTTTTCAATCTCGGCAATGCCTGCCTGCGCCAGGGAAACCACGGCATGGCCATCCTCAATTACAAGCGAGCTCAGCGCCTCGCTCCCAATGATCCGGACATTGCTGCCAATTTGCGTTTCGCCCGCGAACAGGCGGCACTTCCGGTCCCGGAGATGCCCTGGTACGAGAAGCCGGCTCGCAAACTGAGCGCGAATGCCTGGTCGTGGACTGCGAGCGTTGCCCTGGCTGTGCTTTGCGGCGCTTTGCTCGCCGCAAGGCTTGCCAGTCGCGGCCGCAGTTGGATTCGGCTGATCGTTTCAGGCAGCGTTCTTTTGTTATTCGCGGCCGCCGGTTCGATTCTCCTTTGGGCCAGGGAGGCAGACCACGCGGTGATCAGCGGCACGAATGTGGTCGCGCGGATTTCGCCGCTGGAAGAGGCCAGCACGGCGTTTCCTCTCAAAGCCGGCGAAACAGTCACCCTCGAACGGCATCATCGGGACTACGTTCTGGTGCGAAACGGCGCGAACCGCGCAGGGTGGGTTTCGAGGGACGCGTTGAAAGCTTTGATGAACAATTGAGAGGGCGCACGGTTCCGGGAGTATCCGAACGCCTGCGCGAAATTGAGGAGAGGTTATGGCCGGGCTTTGTCGGCAAACTGGTTTGCCGGCCTGACTTTGAAAACCGCCACAGCCTCGTCGGCGGTTTTGACCATGCGATTGGGCAGGATTCCCAGGTAAAGCATTCCAATGATACAGACACACAACATCGCCTGGAAAGGCCGCGGCACGGCAATGGCAGAAACGTCCGCGGGTTCTTTCGACCAGTAAATGGCTCGCACCACCCCAAAGTAGTAATAGATCGAAATCAGGACCCCGACGATGGCGATAGCTACCAGCCAGTAATAGGCGGGATTCGCGGCGCCCTGCTCGAGCGCGGCTTTAAACAAAAGGAACTTGCCGAAAAAACCGGCTAGCGGCGGTATCCCCGCCAGTGAAACCATCGAAAGGGTCATCGCCACCGCCAGGAGAGGGGAACGGCGGTGCAGGCCTGCCAGGGCACTGATGTCTTCGGCATCCGCCTGACGGATGGCGAGGCAGAGAACCGTAAAGGCTGCCAATACCGTAAAGAGATAGCCTGCCAGATAATAGAGAATCGCCGAGGCGGCATCGCTTCGTTGACCGGCATTTGCCGCCATGACGGCCACACCCACCAGAAGGTATCCTGCGTGCGCTACGCTGGAATAGCCAAAGAGACGCTTCAAATTCCGTTGGGGGATGGCGCAGAGATTCCCGTAAAGGATGGTGATGGCGGCAATGAAAATCAGCAGGCCGCTCCATTGCGCCGTCACTTCCGGCACCGCGCCAAACAAGAGACGAAGCAAAACGACAAAGCCGGCGGCCTTTGAACCTACGGCCAGGAATGCAACCGTCGGCGCGGGGGCGCCTTGATAAACGTCAGGCGCCCAGATTTGAAGCGGGAAGGCGGCGATCTTGAAAGCCAGCCCCAGGACCACGAGGAGCAAGCCCAGCAGAAAAAGCGGATTGTCCAGCAAGGCTGGCGATCTTTCGGCCAGCAACCTGAACTCGATCGTTCCCGAGGTTCCATAGACCAGCGCTATGCCATAGATGGTGAATGCCGAGGCCAGGGCGCCAAGAATAAGATACTTAACACCAGCTTCGAGGCAGCGAATCTGAGCCCGTTGAAAGCTGGTCAAGACATAAAATGCAACGGTGATCAGCTCGATGGAAACAAAGAGCATGGCAAAGTTGTTGGCCGAAGCGGCGAACATCATCCCCAATAGCGCCAGCACCATCAGCCCGTAATACTCCGAAAGCCCCGCTTCAATCCGGTCTGAAAAGGCGACCGCCATCAGCACAACGATAATCGCCGCCAGCAGAAAGAACCGTTTGAAAAAGATGGCCAGGCCATCCAGCACATAACTTTGCCCAAAGGCGTGAGCGACTTCGCTCGTGTCGATCCGGAAGAAGCTAAAGACGAGCACCAGCGCCAACGCCGCTGCCGTGCCGTATCCCAAGAGGTGCTTCCGCTCCGCCGGCATCCAGAGATCCATGAGCAGGACAGCCAGGCCAAGGACCAGCACCACGATTTCGAGGCTTATTAGAGAAGCGTTCATCGAGAGATTAAGACCTTACTGCGCTTATGGAGTGCGCCGGCAGAGCGCAGCGGCGACGGCGCTTTGGCTCCGGCTTCTGCAACGCCCCACAAAGCCAAAACGGTGTCGCGCTCCGCTTGCCACCGCACTCCAAATTCGCTGCACAAGGACAGAAAACGGGAGAAGCAGAATTCATGGTTTGGACAATTCAGCCGCCGCTATCCGTGGAACGGGCGGCAAGGCATCGCGCTGCGTTGTTGCCATTTTTACGATCAGTTCGGCGCTCGGTTTGATTTTGTCCGTGAGCAACCGGGGGAAGATGCCAAAAAGAAGCAAAACGCCGAGCAAAAGGACGAAGGGGACTTTGCGCCAGGGAGTCGCGTCCGGAATGAAAGCCACCTTTTCCGGCACCGGACCGTGCAGGATGTTGCGGATCGCCCGCAGCATGTAAATGGCGCCGATGACGAGCGCGCCCCAGGCCGCGGCAACTACAAACCAGTGAGCGTTGCCAAACGGCGCTTTCCACGCGCCAAAGAGAACGAGCACTTCGCCGGCAAAATTGGCGAAGCCCGGCAAACCGCATCCCGCCATCATGGCCATAATCATGGCCGTGCCGATGAAGGGCAGCCGCCGCAGCAAGCCCCCCAGTTTGGCCATGTCCAATGTCCCCGCGTGTTGATAAAGGTAGCCGCTCAAGCCGAACGTCAGCGCGGCCAAAAGCCCATGCGCAACCATCACCACCACCGCGCCCGTCACACCGATGAGACTGAGGCTGGCGATTCCGAGGAAGGCGAAACCCATATGGGCCACGCTCGAATTGCCAATCATGAGATTCAGGTCGCGCTGGCGCATCGCCACCCAACCGGCGTGAACGATGTTCCCCAGGCAAAGCAGCGCCAGCAGATACAGCCACTGTTTGGAACCGTCGGGCATAAGCGGCAGCGCAATCCGGATCAGGCCGTAAAGCCCGAACTTCTTCAAAACGCCGGCGTGCAGCATCGATGTCGCCGTGGGCGCGGCAGCATAGCCGAGGGGCGCCCAGGTGTGGAATGGCCAAAGCGAAACCAGAATTCCGAACCCGAACATCAACAGCGGAAAGACCAGGCCTTGCGACGTGATCGGCATCGGATTCACCTGAAAGTGTTGAGTGATGACGACGATGTCGAATGTGCGCACTCCGGGCGGCAATTGCAGATAAAGCAGAATCAGGCCGGCCAGCGCAATGAGCGCCCCCGCGCTGAGATAGATGGTGATTTTGAACGTGGCATAGCTCTTATCGTGGCCGCGGCCCCACACGCCGATCATGATGAACGTGGGCACCAGGGCCAGTTCATGGAAAAAATAAAAGAAGAACAGGTCCAGCGAAGCGAATGCGCCCAGGATGCCGCCCGCCATAAGCAGCAGCAGACAATAAAACTCTTTCTCGCGCGATGTGATCTCCCAGGAAACGCAAGTCGCCGCAAAGGCCACAATGGCTGCCATGAGAATCAACCCAATGTTCACGCCATCAACCCCGACATGATAATGGATGCCGATGCTTTCCACCCAGGGGACGGCGGTTTCAAACTGGTAACCCGCCTGCCCGGTCTCGAAGCGCAGAAAGAGAATCAGCGAAAGAAGCAAGGTGAGCAGAGTGGCCGCCAGCGCCACCAGGCGCACCCCAAACCGCAGTTCGCGCGGCAGACACGCGATCAAGAGCGCGGCCAGGAACGGAACCAGGATGATCGCAGTCAACATAAAGCCCGGCCAGTGTTCCGACTGTCAACCAACCGTTCAAGGGAAATCACCGCATGGGACCGTCTTGGGTTGTCCTGCGATTTCTGTCACCGAATCCAAGGCAGGCGCCGATGGCATTTCATCACTCCTCGCTCGAATCTGCGGCCGCGCTTAGGCTCCGGTCATGGTTGACCAGATCAAGAAACGCCTGGAACATGGCGTTGGACCGTTCGCTTTGCGCCTTTCGGATGGGCGGCGTTACGTCGTCCCGCATCGGGATTGCAGCAATTGCCGGGCTGGCCGGGCTACCTCAACAATGCCCTGAAGCCCGCCTGCTCGAAATGATGATCACCAGTCAGGGCATCGTGAAGTTCTTCGTCTTCCATCACTACGAACGAAATGCAGTCCGTGACTGGCCAGTCCTTGTCGCGGCGATAGCGGTAAAGGTGCATCCC
>CAZCUL010000403.1:0-6410 GCA_964501475.1 uncultured Verrucomicrobiota bacterium
TCGCGTGGCCCAGTTCGTTTCCGATGATCCGCGCGCGGATCTCGACCATTACGGGATGCAGCCGCCGGAACTGGAGCTGGTTTTTGGGCATGGGACCAACGAGGCCATTGTCATCCAGTTTGGCAGGAGTCCGACCAACGAGCCTTCGCTGGTTTATGCCCGGCGGATGACGCACACCAACATCGTGCTCGTAACCAAGTCCGTCCTGGACGCGCTGCAAACCTCCCATGCCGAGCTGCGCGACCGTCATCTGCTGACGTTTGTCCCTCAACTGGTGGATACCATTGAAGTCGAGGGCGACGCCAGCTTCACTGTCCGGTGCCAAAGTGACGGAAGCTGGATGGCCATTGGGACCAATGCCGTTCCGGCGGATGCGGAGTTGATGCGGCGTTGGTTTAACCTGCTCTTGAGCCTGGAGGGCGAGGTGGAGAGAGACCTGGTCACCGACTTTGCCCCCTATGGTTTATCTCCCCCTTTTCGCCAGTACGTTCTGAAGGCTGCTTCCACGAATGCAGCGGGAACTTTCACCAATCAGATTCTCGACCAGCTCGATATCGGCTTTCGGCACGGCGAGAAGGTGTTTGCCCGGCGGGCGGACGAGACGTCGGTTTACTCGATCGGAATCGGCGATTTCCAACAGTTGCCCGGCGCTCCCTGGCAATTGCGGAGCCGGCGCGTCTGGAGCTTCGCGACCAACGACGTTAAAAGCCTGACGATTCGCAGTGGCGGTTACGCTCGAACTCTTTTGCGCGGATCGGGCGGCGATTGGGCCCTGGCCCCGGGCTCACAAGGCGTCATCAATCCCCTGGCCGTCGAAGAAATGGTTCATCAGCTCGGCCAGCTCGAGGCCGAAGCCTGGGTGGCGCGCGGACGGGACAAGCGCGTTCTCTACGGTTTTACCGACGACGGCTACAAGCTGACGATCGAGCTGAACGACGGGCAGGTTTTGACCCTGGAATTTGGCGGGCGTGCTCCCAACCTTTTCCCCTATGCGCTGGCGATGGTTGGTGAGGAGGCCTGGATCCTCGAATTTCCGCCTGTCCTCCAGTATCAGCTCCTGGACGGCGTGAACAACCCGCCTCTTCGTGTCCTGAATCGTTCCCCCTAATCCGCGGATGCATCTTCGGCGCCATATGGCAGGCTGAGCCGGAAAGTTGAAGTGAAGGGTTCCCAGGAAATAGCTGATCCCAGCCCCGCAGCGGGCCGGCGCTCTTCAGGACGCTGGCGCCGGGCGCTCTTTTGGACGCTTGGTTTTCTGGTTCTGCTGGCCCTGCTGCTGGTCGCTGCCCTCGTTTATCTCAACCAGGTGGGCCTGCCCGCTTTTGCCAAGGAGCGTTTGGCGGCTCATTTGCGCCAGAGAGGGTGGGACGTTGAATTCAGCCGTCTCAGACTCGGCTGGAACCGGGGACTGGTGATTGACAATTTGCGGCTGCAGCGAACCAATGACCCTTCCGGTTTGCAGATTTCTCTGGCCGAGGTGCAGGCCCACTTCAATCAGCAAAAGCTTCGGGACTTCGCTTTCGAGCTCGAGACCTTCGAAATCAGGAGCGGCCGGCTTAGCCGCCTGCTGATCGCTTCCAATGAACCGTCCCGCACCGCGGTCCTGAACGATCTCAACGGCGAGTTGCGCGTTCGCCAGGACGGAGTGCTTGTCCTCGAAACTCTGCGCGGCGATTTTCTGGGCATTCAGACGGAGCTTCGCGGGCAGCTCACCAATTCCGCCGCGCTCGCCCGCTGGAGATTTCCAAAACGCACTGCCCGGGCGCGCGGGATCACGGCCGACGCCTGGTATCGACTGCTTGCCCTGGCTGAAGAATGGCAAATGTTCGGCCGCCCGACGCTCGTCGGCTATTTCGAAGGAGATGCCCTGCATCCAGACGCGATTTCAGCCACCCTCAATTTCGAGGTCCCGGCCATGCATCTGTCATTCGCCCGCGCAACCAATCTCGTCTTGCGCGGCCGCCTGGCCCCTGCGGGCAAGGCCCGCGGAACGGCGCAAGCCCAGGTCCTGCTCGGATTCGCATCCTTGACCGCTCCCTGGGTGTCCGTTTCGCAACTCGATGCTTCCATTCGCTTTCCCTTCTCCGTGACCAATCCAGCGCCCGGCACGCTCCAGGGGCGGCTGGTCGCAGAACGTATCCAAACCAAATGGGCCGACGCCCAGGGATTGGCCGTGAGCCTGTTGGCGGATAGGCGGCCGCAGCGCGGGGTTCTGACAAACGCTTCCCTTTCACTGGCGCTGCAATCGCTCGCCACCCCTTGGGGCATCGCCCGGGAAACCGAGATCGAAGCCGGCTTGAGCAGCCCGGCCACAAACGGCTCACGGTTGGGAGCGGGCCTGACAGTGCGTCTTCGAGAACCCGAAACCAAATGGGCGCGCGGCAGAGAGGCGACGCTCAGCGCGAGTCTGCACTCGACCAACGGTCATTGGCTTCCTCAGCGGGTCACCGCCGAGCTCGACGTGGTTCGGCCAACTTCGAAGTGGGGCAACGCGCCCGGGGCGCGGTTCGCCATGCATGCGCGCCTTCCGCCGGTGACCAACGTTGCTCAGCTTCGCTTGTTTCAGACGCGCCTGCCCTGGGCGGACCGGCTTGAGGATGTTTTACTCAACCTGACCGCCTCCGCGGACAAGGTTGCCGCAAGCAATCTGGTCATTGACGGCCTGCTGGGTTCAGCGCAATGGCGCGCGCCCAACCTTCGACTGGACGCCAATAGCGCGCTTTTCGGCGGAAAACTGAGTCTGAATGCCGCCGCCGATACCCGGACCAGCGAGGTGATGTTTAACGGGGAAAGCGATTTCGACTTTCGCGGCCTGTTGCCCGCCCTCAATACGAATGGCCAGCGCTGGCTGCGCAAATACAGTTGGGGCCAGGCGCCAAAAATCGAGGCGCACGGGCGGTTCATAGCCCCGGCTTTGACAAATGGACCGACCGAATGGCGGGAAGCCGTTTTGCCGTCGGTCGCTCTTGCCGGGCGTTTCCGGGTGGGACCGGGCGCTTATCGCGATGTGCCGTTCTCGAGCGCTGAAAGTCCGTTCACACTGTCGAATTTGATCTGGCATCTCCCTCAACTCATCGCCCGGCGCCCGGAAGGAGAGGTCGTGGCTGACTACGTTTCCAACGTATCGACGCGCGAGTTTCAGTGGAAGGTCGATAGCCGGATTGATCTGCGCGTTCTGAAGCCTCTGGCCAAGAGTCCCCGACAGGAGCGCGCCTTCGAGCTTTTCGAGTTCAGCCAGCCGCCGGTCGTTAACGCTGAAATCTGGGGGCGATGGCGAGATCCGGAAAGCCTCGGATTCGTTGCCGGGGCGCGGGCCACAAATTTTACGTTTCGCGGACATGCCATCCAGGGAGCCATTGGCCGCCTGCATTATACAAATCAGTTTCTCAGTATTATCGAGCCCGCCATCGAGCGGCCGGGGCGGAGGAGCGTCACCGCCGGCGGTGTTGGCATCGATTTCGTGGCCCGCGAGCTTTATCTGACGAATGCTTTTGGAAATCTCGATCCTCAGGTGGTCGCGCAAGTCATCTCGCCCAAGGCCGGCAAAACCATGGAACCCTACCAATTCGCCGATCCGCCCAATGTGCGGGTGCAGGGCAAAGTGGACTTGCAGAAGGGCCGCAGACAACACGACCTTCGTTTCGAGGTGGCCGGCGGACCTTTTCGCTGGATGGATTTCCGGCTCGAACAGGTCTCGAGCGAATTGCATTGGCTGGGGCAACTGCTGACGCTCACCAATACTCAGGGTGAATTCTACGGCGGCCGCATCATGGGAGAAGCGCTTTTCGACTTTGCGCCCGTCGGCTGGACTGATTTTGCCTTTCGCGCTTCGGTGGCGGAGGCGAATCTGCAGCGGCTTGTGGCGGATTTGGCAAACCGGACCAACAAGCTGGAAGGCTCGCTCAGCGGCGAGCTCGTCATCACCAACGCCAACACTCGGGACCTGAAGAGCTGGCAAGGCTATGGTTCGCTGGTTCTGCAAGACGGCTTGATTTGGGATATCCCGGTCTTTGGCGTGTTTTCGCCCGTTTTGAACGCCATCTTGCCCGGCATCGGCAACAGCCGGGCGCGCGAAGCCACGGCTGCCTTTACCATTACCAACAGCGTCATCCGCACGCGTCACCTGGACATCCGGGCCACGGCCATGGGGATGCAATACCAAGGCACGGTCGATTTTGACGGCCGGATTCAGGGGCGCATGGAAGCGGAGCTCTTGCGGGATACACCGGGGATCGGCCCCATCATCAGCAAGCTCTTTTGGCCCGTAACCAAGGTTTTCGAGTACCGTATCAGCGGGACCCTTGCCGAACCCAAACCGGAGCCGCTTTGGGTCTTGCCACGGATCATTTTCTTTCCGTTCCAACCGATCAAGACCATCAAGGATTTATTGCCCGAGGAAGTTGCCCCGCCGCCCGAATCAAAAACACCCTGACCTGCGAGCGACCAAAGGAGTCCCGGCTCGAAATTGAAGTTGAATTTGCGAACGGCCCATCGGAGCATCGCTCGATGCGGCCCGGCTGGATCATTCTGATTTTCTGTTTGGGGTTTGCGGCCCCGTCAATGGAGGCAGCGCCGGGCAGGATCAAAAAGGTGTTGCCGCATTACCTCGATGCCGAAGGACGTCATACGCTCTCCCCCAGCCTTTACGAGCGCGATGCTTATCAGGAGTTGCTGCGGCAAAATCCGGAGAAACGTCATGGCCTTCGCTTCGACGTTCATTGGAAAGCCCCGTCGAAATCGATCCTGCTTTTGCGCATCGAAATGCGCGGCGCTCGCGGCACTGAACCCACCGACCATGTTCTTTCACGCCCTTTCGTCAGCCGGGGCGGTCAATGGTCTTCCCTTGCGGTGGAGGGCGAAAACTACAAACAGTTTGGCGAACTGATCGCATGGCGGGCGACGCTTTGGGACGGCGAAAAGCTGGTGGACGAATACAAATCATTCCTGTGGTGAGCGGGGGCTTACTCGGCAAACTCCAAAACCCCGAACTTCTCCGGCGTATGAAAGCTTCCGGTTAACGTTGGGTTCCATGCCAGGAAAGCCTTGTGGGCGCGGTCGCACCGATAAAGGTTCAAACGCCAGCGAGTACCCACCGAGGGTTTGGATGGACTCAAAGCGCTCAGCGGAATTCGCATTTCACAGGTCCAAACGTTTCCGGACCGGTCCACAGTCACCGCCGACTCGAAACCGCTGCTCCAGTCAAAATCCTTTTCCGGCAGCTTCAAAATCAAATCGAGTCTCTCGTTCGTGGGCGCCACCTCGAATTCCGTGTAATGCCGGGCGTTGTCCGCGTCCGCGCCAATGAAGGCCTCGACCACGTCCCGGTCCCACAAACCGAGGCGTTCCTTGTCCCTCCACGCCGGCTCGAAGACGGTCAATTCGGTGAACGGACATTCGTAGCCCAAGTAAAGGAACTGGTCCGACCAAAGAAGCCGCACGGGCGTGGACAGCTCCGGACGGGCGGAGTAATCGCGCGATTGATACTCGATCCAGGCGGGGCCGGCCTCCTGCCAGATCGGCTCGGCCAGTTTGCCGTCCGGCACAAAGTCGGCGTCGAGACGCCTGGCTCGCACCACCGGCTCAGGCAGCGAGCGAGCCAGCAGCCTGGCGGCATTGTCGAAGTAAATTTTGCGCAATACCGGCGTTGGCAAACCGATGCCGCTGATCGTCCAATCGCCTTGAATGGGCGTCATGTGTTCGAAATCCTTGTCGCCGGTTTCCAGCCAGCGCCAGTGCCTGGCGTAAAACTCAATGGCGTCTTGCTCCGTCGGCGCCGGCCCGCTTCCGCCCGATCCCAGAATCAACCGGTCGTAAACCATGAAGTCCGTTCCGAAAAGGATGCGGTCCTGATGCTTGAGAAAGAGACTCCGCACCTTCTCCGGATCATGCCGGCCCAGCTCCGGAACACGCGCGGCGATATCGACCATCATGTTCGGATAACGGTCGAGCCACTGTTCCACCACCTCGATTTCTTCCGGGTTGTTGGCGAAATGAACGCAAACGAAGGTCGTGCCGGGATGGCGCGCAATGACCCGGTTCCGGGCCGCGTGCAGCTCCTCCCGGGCCGGATAGAGATTGATATCGCCAAACCACCAACTCCGGTGATCCTTCAATTCCTTCCAACGCTCGTTCGTCGGATCATACGGGAGCCAGAAGGCCTTCGGATCGGCCACGTGAATCGAAACCGGCATGCCCAGCTCGCCGCAGCGCTTCCAAACCGGATCGAGTTTGGGATCGTCAATCGGAATCAGCTTGGCCGTCTTGTCTCTTAAATAGAGACCGAGCCGTTTGTATTCCTTGAGTCCCGCCGCGCCGAGGCGGTGGGCCTTTTCCACCTGCTGAAGCGCGCGTCCGGAAAAATCGGGTGCATCCCAACCGGCATAATCGAGATGCATATAATAGAGAAAGCG
>CAZCUL010000404.1:0-6817 GCA_964501475.1 uncultured Verrucomicrobiota bacterium
TTTGTCCCGGCCACGGCCCGCTCACGAGTGTTGGTGAAGAGAAGCAGCACAATCCATTTTTCCCTGAGTTCCAAACCTCCTGATCAACCTAATCCAAAGGATCATTATGTCCGAAAGAATTGCCTTCGTAGGAGTCGGCCGCATGGGCTCGAACATGGCCCGGCGGCTTAAAGATTGCGGGTACGCCGTGGTGACGGTTTACGACGCTCGCCCGGAAGGGGCCTCGGCCCTCGCCCGGGAGTTGGGCGGCCGCGCCGCCACCACGCTCGGCGAAGTCACTCAGTCCGCGGACGTCATTTTCACTGTCGTGACCGACGACAAAGCGATGCGCAAGATATTTGCGCCCGCAGGAAAGGGCGACAGCCTGCTCAAGAATGCCGCCGGGAAAGTGTTTATCAACTGCGCGACCATTTCCCCCGAGGTGCATGTCGAAGTGGAGAAGGCGGCGAAAAAGGCCCGGGCCGAGACACTCGAAGCCTGTATGGCCTCGAGCATCACGCAGGCTCGCGAAGGGTCGCTCTACCTGATGTGCGGTGGCAACGAGGCTACCTTCAATCGAGTGAAGCCGCTTCTGGAGAAGCTGAGCGGCTCGATGCGCTATATCGGGAAATCGGGTGAGGCCGCCAAAGTCAAAGCCCTGGTGAACATGGTCATGAACATCAACACCGCGGCGCTGGCCGAAGGGCTGGCCCTGGGGGCTGCGCTCAAGCTTGACCTGACGATTCTGCGCGAGGTTTTTGGACAGACTGGCGCCGGTTCCCGCGTGCTTCAGACCGATGGCGAGGATATGCAGAATCGCGAGCACAGTTGCTTCTTCTCCGCCGCCCATGCCGCCAAGGATTCCGGCATCGCGCTTAAGCTTGGACAACGTTTGGGGCTGACTCTTCCCCTGGCCGCCGCGACGAAGAAGCAATACGACCGCATGGTAAAGGAAGGTTTGGGTGAGCTGGACAAATCCGGCGTGGCGGAACTGACTTTCAAAGGCCGTCACAAAAGCCGCCGGAAGGGGAAGAAGAAATAGAGAAATAGGCAGGCGTCGCGACAGCAACTCTTGATGCGCGTGCCAAAGCGGCAACGGCCCTACGCTGCGGCGGGGGCTTTGCACACAGGCGCGGTCCGGTGGCAGTGTCGATGCCCGCCGATGTCATCTCCAGATTGACTTGGCCCTTGCTTCCTGCTACAAGCCACGCTCATCCACAGCGGTTTATGAACACCTGGATTCTTCGACTTGCCATACCGGCGCTGATACTCGGTGTGCTTCCCGTCTCCGCGGCGGTCACGCGTTATGTGGATGTGAAGAGCACAAGCCCACAGCCGCCCTACACCAATTGGGCGACCGCAGCCACTGTGATTCAGGAGGCGGTGGATGCCGCTGATGCCGGAGACGAATTACTGGTCGCCCCTGGTATTTATTCAACCGGAGGAAGAGCTGTTCATGGAACCATGACCAACCGCGTTGCGCTCGATAAGGCGATAACACTGCGCAGTGTGAACGGTCCCGAGACGACGATCATTTCCGGGGCGGCTGCTTCCGGCGGGAATTCCGGCGACGCCGCGATCCGGTGTGTGCTTTTGGTCAGCAACGCAGTTTTAAGTGGTTTCACGTTGACCAACGGGCACACTCGAACAAGCGGAGATGCTGCGACCGAGGGCAGCGGCGGCGGAGCCTGGTGCGAGCCTGGGGCAATGATTCGCAACGCGATTATCCGGGGCAATTCGTGCAGCGGCAACGGCGGCGGAGTGTACGGGGGCACGCTCGTCAATTGCGAGATAGCCTACAATTCCGCATCCCACGGCGGAGGCGCATATGGCGCTCTCCTCTACAACTGCACCGTTGTAAGCAACAGAGTCACCAGCCGTGCGCTGGGCGCAGGGACGGCGCGATGCACGAACCACAACAGCATCGTTCATTTCAACTACTACACATTTCTGGCAAACCATTCTGAAAGCGCCTTCTTCTGGTCATGCACCACGCCCGCACCGGCCGGCGGGGCGGGAAATCTGACCAACTCGCCGGGATTTGTGGATTTGGAGGCAGGGGTTTTCCGGCTCCAGTGCGGCTCCCCTTGCATTGACGCCGGGACCAATCTAAGCGCCTCGATCGCCGATGATCTTCGAGGCGGTCCCCGGCCCATTGATGGCAACGGAGATGGATTGACCTTGTTTGACATGGGAGCCCATGAGCGGAATCCCGCTTACGATGCCCAGGACATTGGAATCAGGGCGGGATTCACGAACTTCGCGCTCTATTTTCCGGCTTCTTTTGTGGCGCAGATTGACGGTTGCACGACCAACTTTTGGTGGGACTTCAGCGATGGATACATCATCAGCAATCGGTATGAGGTCGAGTACGGCTGGACCAATCCCGGCACCTATCCGGTGATTCTCACCGCGCAGTTCTCATTATCGGGCGCAACTGCCACAGCCACGGCCGTCGTCGAGGTGGTGGAAGCCACCTGCTATGTCGATGTCGGCAATCCATCTCCGGCGTATCCCTTCGCCTCATGGGCTACGGCGGCCACAAACATTCAAGACGCGGTCCATGTCGGCAGTGCGCTGGGCCGGCTGGTGCTGGTCACGAACGGCGTTTATCGGCACGGAGGAATGGCTGTTCATGGGATCATGACCAACCGGGTTGCTTTGACGAACGGTGTCCGGCTGCAAAGTGTGAATGGGCCTGAATATACGCGGATCGTGGGAGGTTCAGCGCCTGGCGGCGGGAACGGCGACGGAGCGGTAAGGGGCCTCTATGTCGATAGGCATTCCTTCGTCAACGGCTTCACGATTACCGGGGGACACACCTTGAAAAACGTGAACGTCACCGCGAGGGAGCTGTATGATGGAGGCGGCGTCTGGTGTGAGTCGCAAGCATTGGTGACCAACTGCGTCATTGCGGCCAATTTCGCGCATCACGAAGGCGGTGGAGTGGCGTCGCACCATTCCGATTCCGGAGGGCGTCTTTATAGTTGCACGCTGAAGGAGAACGTGGCCTACGAAGGAGGCGGCGCGGCATACACCACCTTGTTCAACTGCCTGATTCTGAGTAACAGGCTTTACACCGCAGACGGGGGCGGCGGCGCCACTTGGAGCACGCTTTACAATTGCACTGTTGTCGGCAATTCGGCAGGCGTGGAAGGCGGCGTTCACGGCGGCGTCTTGTACAACAGCATCGTGTACGACAATTTCCCGAACAATCATGGCGGCAATTGGGCCGACTTCTTTTATTGCTCCACGACGCCTCTGCCGCCCGGCCCGGGGAACATTACCAATGCTCCGCACTTCCTGGATCACGCGAGCGGCAACTTTCGCCTGAGTTCCAATTCGCCCTGCATCAACTCAGGAAACAACAGCTTTGTCGTTGCCGATACGGACCTCGACGGCAACGCGCGCATTGAGGGTGGCACGGTTGATATGGGCGCCTACGAATTCCAGTCGCCAGAGTCGGCCATCTCCTATGCCTGGCTCCAGCAATACGGCCTGGCCACGGACGGGTCCGCCGATTTGGCCGACCTCGACAATGACCATTCGAACAATTGGCATGAGTGGAAGAGCTGGACCAGTCCCACCAACCGATTGTCTGTTCTGCGGATGCTGAATCCTCAGCCTCAGACGAATGGAATGGTTGTCCGTTGGGAAAGCGTCAGCGGTCAGCGCTACCTGCTCCATCGCGCCACCAATGTGAACGCGCCCTTCTCGCTGCTCCAGAGCAACCTCGTTGGCCAGGCCGGCTCCACCAGCTTTACGGACTCCAACGCAATCGGCGGGACGTTTTTCTACCGGGTGGGCGTGCCGGAGAGCAATTGGTGACTGAAGAGCCCTGGCACCCAGAGGGGAGAAGGCCGGATCGCAAGCACTAAATTGAAACGGAAGATCAGACTGAGATCACGCCCGCCGAGAAAATCCGCGTCGAGCTTTGGCGGCAAGAAAGTGGGAAGCTCCATCTTCTTGCCCCCCAATCTTCTTGCCGAATTCCCGCAACAGGTCGTCTTGGCAATAACGAACAGGACTTAAGGGAACTCCGCGCCAGTAACTGCCTCAGGCGATGCACCGCCATCATGAGTTCGCCCCGCAGCGCGATTGTTTCGTCATCACAGCAGAATGGGCAGAATGGTTGTTTCTCAAATTTCGTTTTTACACTCGAACAGGCTTGGCCAAAGCTGGGGCTCATATGATTGAGCAATCCGGTTGCGCAGCAGGTTCGGTTGCAGCGGCTCCACATCTGGAGCGGAATCGGCGGGCCTGGGACGAGCGCGTGCGCCTGGGCAAGCCGCACACCGAGCCCGCCAGCGGACGCGATTTCGAGAACCCGCTTGCGACATTGGACCAGTGCGGCTGGCTCGATGACGGTGTAGTGGGAAAGCGTGTGCTTTGTCTGGCTGCCGGAGGGGGACGCCACGGCGTGCTCTTCGCCGCGCTGGGAGCGCAAGTGACCGTGGTGGACCTGAGTCCGCAGATGCTCGCGTTGGACCGGAAAGTGGCTGGCGTGCGCGGGCTGCAGATCACCACCGTCGAAGCTTCGATGGAGAGCCTGCCCATGCTGTTGGAATCGAGCTTTGACCTGGTGATCCAGCCGGTCAGCACCTGCTACGTGCCAGACCTGCGGGCTGTTTACCGCGAAGTTGCCCGCGTCACCCGCCCTGGAGGACTCTACATCAGTCAACACAAGCAACCCGTCAGCCTTCAAACAAGCGTGACGCCCGCAGCCGGCGGATACGTGATTGGTGAGCCCTATTATCGCAACGGCCCGCTCCCGGAAGTGATCGGAAGCCCGCACCGGGAAACCGGCACAGTGGAATTTTTCCATCGGCTTGAAGAGTTGCTCGGAGGCATTTGTCGAAACGGCTTCGTCATCGAAGACCTCGTCGAACCCCGGCATTTTGATCGGACCGCCGCGCCCGGAACCTTTGAGCATCGCAGCTTCTATATTCCCCCTTACATCACCTGCAAAGCCCGCCGCGTGGCGGCGGTCGAAAGGAAGGCGATTTGGGTCCCGTGACGCCGCAAGTCAATCCGAAGCCCGGCGCTCCTACCATCGAAAGCTTTGCAGCAGCCGGCATGAGAACTGTTGGGCAACTCAACGGGAAGCAAAGGACCGCGGCTCTGTGAGCCGCAGCACGCCGGCAGCACCAACGCAACGGGATCGTCCAAAAATTCCGTTCCAAGCCAAAGTGGCTGCATTCCACCCGCTGCTGCGCGGGCGGGGACATCGCAGCGCGCCGTCCCTACCAGTTTCAACCAGTTTCAGGGAGAGGAGCGTTCATGGAGAGAACTCTCCGGAATTCTTGCGAGGGAACAGTTGTCCTCGGCTTTCGACGAAAAATTGTCGTGAGCCCTTCTCGAAGCTGCCGCGGACTTTCGCATTGAGCGGGCGAAGCCGCGTGAATTAGTTTCTGGCCATGAACGTTTTTGTCACCGGCGGCGCGGGCTACATTGGATCGATCTGTGTGGAAGAACTCCTCAATGCGGGACATGAAGTCACTGTTTACGACAATCTCTCCGAAGGGCACCGGTCGGCGGTGGATCATCGGGCTGTGTTTCTCCTGGCGCGCCTGAGCGACACTGAAGGCGTCACCCAGGCGCTCAAAGATGCCAAAGCCGAGGCCATCATGCACTTTGCCGCCAACGCGCTGGTGGGCGAATCTATGGCCAACCCGGGCAAATACTTTCGCAATAACGTAGCCAACGGCCTGACGTTGCTCGAAGCGGCAGTGGCCGCGGGCGTAAGGAAATTCGTCTTCAGTTCCACCTGCGCTACTTACGGCCCGCCTGAGACGGTTCCCATCACGGAGGAGACGCCGCAGCGGCCCATCAATCCTTACGGCGAGTCCAAGGTCATGTTCGAGCGGATGCTTCACTGGTACCATCAAATTCATGGGCTGGAGTTCGTGGCCTTTCGTTATTTCAATGCCGCTGGAGCCAGCCCGCAGTTCGGAGAGCATCATCGCCAGGAGACGCATTTGATTCCGAACGTTCTCAAGGTGGCGCTGGGCCAGTCGCCGCAGGTCGAGATCTACGGCACCGATTATCCCACGCCGGATGGCACCTGCATCCGCGATTATATCCACATCATCGATCTGGCGCAGGCGCATATCCTGGCTTTGGCGCCGGGAAAGCAGGGTTTTTACAACCTCGGGAATGGAGACGGCTATTCAGTGCGGGAAGTGATCAAGACCTGCGAGAAGGTGACAGGTCGGGTGATCAAGGCGGTGGAACGGCCGCGGCGACCGGGAGATCCGCCCCGGCTGGTCGCGACTGCGGAAAAAGCGAGAAAGGAGCTCGGCTGGACTCCGAAACTCCCGAAGCTTGAAGATATCGTGGCGAGCGCCTGGCGCTGGCACCAAAAACATCCCGAGGGATATCCGGACTAACCTTGTTATCCTCCCAACAACGTTGCCGGCCGGCTGCTGTCGTTGCCCAGGCCGAAACGAGGAAACGCTTTCAGCGAAAATGTAATGGCCGCAGTGTAGTCGGTAGGGCCGTCCCGGTCGTCGCGGACGCGGAACGTGAGCGCGCCTGTCCAGCCTCGAAAATCGCGGTAAATGGTGTATTGCTGTTCTTCCATGACCCCGTCGCGCGCTTCGAAATGATGGCTGATGCGCGCCGCCCAGTTCTCGTTGAACTTGTAGTAAATGGTGCTGAAAAACGTGTTGTTCCCCGACTCCGGTCCCAGGCCGGGAAACTCGCGCAGATACCGGTGGCCGAACGTCAGGCTCCAGATATCGTTGGGCGTGAGAGCGGCGTAATGGTTCGCCTCGTTCAATCGCCCGCCGTTCAAATCGTAACGCGTTTCCGAATTAAGCGTCAGCCAGGCGAAAGG
>CAZCUL010000405.1:0-3673 GCA_964501475.1 uncultured Verrucomicrobiota bacterium
AAGGGACTCGGCGATGTAATCCTCCATGTATTCCTGAAGGTCCGGGGAGAGGTCGCTCAGGCGCGTGTCGCGCTGCTGATTGTTCCAGATGACGATCTCGGCGCGCGGGCGCTTTTTGGCATGCTCGCCAATCCAGGACGCAATCTCGTCGTCGGTCGCGCCGGAGGCCACGAACGATCGGAAAGCGTCGTAATCAATCTCAGCGAACTTCAGCCAGATTTGATCCAACGGGCAATTGGAGTGGAATTCGCCTTCGCAGCCGGCCAGGACAGCGCGGCATTTATCCACCGCGCGGGCAGCCAGCACATAGCCGCCCAGCGTTTGGCGCGGGCTGCGGGGATACTCTTTGCTATCCCGTAGATCGCGGGCCAGCAACTTCACCTTTTCAAGGTTCTCTTTCATGCTCATTTTTCCTTTCAGTTTTTGAATTGGAAGTAACGGAGAGAAACTGTTCCTCGGTCCAACCGCCGCCAAGCACTTTGATCAACTGCACGGCGGCGATGAGGCGCTGACCCGCAAGCTCCTGGTTGGATCGGTGAGTTTGGAGGGCGGCGCGATCGGCATCGATTACATCCAGATAACCAGTAATGCCGGCGGTAAAGCTCTCCAGAGCGAGGTCGCGGGCGCGACGCGCGCTGCTGAAGGCCCGCTCCTGCGCCGCGGCCTGCTCATCGAGAAGGCGGATGCCCGCGATGGCGTTTTCGACTTCGCCAAACGCCAACAGCACCCGCTGACGATAGCGGGCAACCGATTCCTCGAATCGCGCCCGGGAACGCCGGAGATTGGCCAGATTGCGGGCGCCGGCAAAAATCGGAAGCGACACGCTGGGGCCGATGGACCACGCGCGGCTCTCCCAATTGAAGAGACTCTCGACATCCGCGCTGAGGAAGCCGCCGGAGCCGGTTAACCGGACCACCGGAAAGAACGCGGCCTTGGCAATCCCGATGCGCGCGTTGTCCGCGGCAAGCTGCCGCTCCGCCTGCGCAATATCCGGGCGCCGCTCCAACAGTTGCGACGGCAGACCAGCCGGGATGGCGGGCGGCTGATGATCCCAGCCGTTTGCCGGGTCGGTCAGAGGCGCGATCCTGAAGGTTGAGGGAGGTTCGCCCACGAGGATGGCAAGCGCATTTTCCAGTTCTATGCGACGCCGCGCCAGCGTCGTCAGTTCGGCCTCGGTGGCGGCAAGTTCCGTTTCAGCCCGCGCGACATCCAGTTCAGCGCCGAGCCCGATATCGAAGCGGCTCGCAACAATATTGAGCTGCTCGCGACGGAGTTCGAGTGTGCGCTGTAACACCGCGACCTCCGCGTCCAGGGCACGCAGTCTGAAATAGTTTTGCGCAACATCCGCCTGGAGCGAAAGCAACAGGCTGTAAAACGCGGCGGTGCTGGCAGCCGCTTCCGCCCGCGTGCTTTCGAAGCCGCTCCGCACCCGGCCCCACAGATCGATTTCGTAACTTAAATCGAGCGGCAGATGGAAACTGTTCGCCGTCAGCGCCCCAAAGTCCGGCTCCTGGTTCGGTGAAAACCGCTCGCGCCTGAAGCTCGGGTTGGCCTCGACGTTCGGAAAGAATTCGCTCCTTGCGACGCGAGCGGTGGCGCGCGCCTGGTTCACGACCGCGAAAGCGGCCTTGAGGTCCTGGTTGGCTCTTTGGGCCTTGGCCTCGAGCGCATTCAATTGGGCATCGCCGAACACTTTCCACCAGTCGCCCTTTGGCACGTGATCCAGCGGCTTGCCCTCTTTCCAGTCCCCAGTGTCCGCCGCTTTGTAGGCGCGGGCGGCCTCCGTGGTTGGGCGTTCGTAATCCGGGCCCACCGAGACACAACCTGCCCCAAGCACCGATGCTGCGGCGACGCCAGTGAGTATCCATTCAACAAACTGATTTCGTTTCACGTTGGTCTCCCAGTTTCTCGAGTTACCGGTTCGGTTCAAACTGCGCCCGCCGTAGCCGGCGCGCCGGTCACAGGGGCCGCTTTGGTCTCGCCCTCTTCGACCTCGCTTTCGGCCCGGTGCCGGGCAGCGATCAACGAATAAAAGACCGGCACAACGAAGAGCGTGAAGATGCTGCCCACGACCATGCCGGCGACGAGGACGATCCCGATGCTGTTGCGCGCTTCCGCGCCGGGGCCGGAAACGAGCACCAGGGGGAAGTGCCCGAAAACGGTCGCGGCCGATGTCATCAGCACCGGTCGAAGCCGCGTCAGGCAGGCCTGGCGAAGAGCCTCCATTTTCGCAAGCCCGCGTTTCTGCAGCGTGTTCGCAAACTCCACGATCAGAATGCCGTTTTTCGCGATCAAACCGACCAGCGTGATGAGGCCGACCTGCGAGTAGATGTTGATCGTGGTCAGGTCCAGGAAGGTGAAGAGGAGCGCGCCCGAAATCGCCAAGGGCACTGAACCCAGCAGCACGATCAGAGGGTCCCGGAAGCTGCGGAACTGCGCCGCCAGCACCAGGTAAATGAGCACCACGGCGAAGCCAAGAGTCACCGTCAAGGCCGAGCCTTCGCGCCGGATCTGGCGCGACTCCCCCGCATGATCCAGGGCCACGCGGGGTCCTTTCGCGGCAATGGCGGCGCTCTCCAGCACGCGCAATCCCTCTTCCTTGGTCACGCCCGGCTGCACGCCGCCGAAGATGCGTACCGCGTTGCGCTGTTGAAACCGGTTCAACGAGCGCGGCGCCGAGCCGGTCTCGATGTGCGTGAAGGACGACACCGGCACCAGCTGGCCGTCCGGCGTTTTGATTTTCAAGTCCAACAGCGGTCCCACGGTGGCGCGATCCTCGTCTCCGATCTGCGGAATGACCTTGTAACTGCGATCGAAGTGATTGAAGCGGTTCACGTAGGCGCCGCCGAGAACGGTCCCCAGTTCGCGGCCCGCTGTGGCAAGGTCCAGCCCCAGATCGGCCAGACGTTCCCGATCCAGCACCACCCGCGCTTCGGGCTGATCGATTTTGAGGTCGCTATCGACGTAAAGGAACTGGCCGCTCTGCCAGCCCGCGCTCACCACGGCGGAGGCCAGTTCAACCATCTGCTCGACCGGAGCATCGCTCTGCAGCACCATTTCCACGTCATACTGACCGGGCGTCGGCAACGGAGGGTCCAGCCGTGGAAAAACCCGCAAACCCGGCACCGCTGACACGGCGCCGAACACTTCGCCGTACATTTCCTCGGTCGATCGTTCTCGCTCTTTCCAGTCTTTGGTGACCATGCCGCCGAAGCCGCCCCAATTCGCGGTTAACGACCACATGAACTTGGCTTCGGGAAACGCCGTAATGGCGCGGACCACGTCCAGCGACTGCCGATGCGCGGCCTCCAGGGTGGAGTCCGGCGCGGCCTCGAGAAACAAACTGATGTGGCTTTGGTCCTCGACGGGCGCGAGTTCGCGGCGCGAGTAAGTGTAAAGCGGCCAGGCGCTGGCCATGATTGCCAGCGCAGCCAGTACCACCGCCCAGCGCATGCCCAGGGCGCCGTCCAGCAGCCGCGCATAGGCGCGGCGCACCAGGTCGAAGCCGCGGTTTACCAATGCGGTCAGCCGGCCCTCCTTGCCATGCGGATGAACGAACCGCGAACTCATCACCGGCGAGAGCGTGATCGCGACAATGCCCGACAACACCACTGCCGCCGCGAGCGTAATGGCGAATTCGAGAAACAACGTGCCGGTCAGGCCTCCTTGAAAA
>CAZCUL010000406.1:0-2682 GCA_964501475.1 uncultured Verrucomicrobiota bacterium
CGAAGACAACCCCGGATCCTGGCGAGCACTGCCGCAAAAGCGGCGCTGAAGAAGAGATCAGTTGACCCGGAAGGCGCGATTAGACAACGCGGGCATAGCCGATCCGGTTTGGGTGTCCGGCGTCCGTCATGGCGAGAGGGGAAACAGCAAACTGCCTCCCTATAGTGAAAAAACTTGACAGAAATGTCAACTATCTGCACTTTGATTTCTTCACAGCTTTTTGCAGCGATTTCCCCCTTCTCCGGGAATCCCACGGCCGCCGATCCCCGGCAGTGCGGAAAGTGTACTTTTTGCACCGGCGCCCCCACCCCTTTCAGAATGGATTCGTGATTACAGGCAGGAGGGCCGGAGGTTGCGCAGCCGGCTTCCCGGACGTAGCCCCCGCCCGGCAGGCGAATCTGTGGCTCCTCACCGCCTTGCGTCCCAGGGCAGCACCCTGCTATCTCTGCACACCACCGGCAACGCTGCCCCCGGACGGAATGATGCAGGGGCGACGCATGAAGGGCTATAGCCCTATCTTTAGGACTGAGAGGCAAGTTTGACGTCGGTCAAAATCCTGGCTTACCCCAATGCTGTTCACTTAAGGCGCTATGAGCTCAACATATTGTAGGTAAACCTTAACTGACGCCCATTATCTTGACCCATTGGGGCTAAAGTGAATAACATTGGGGCTAGCAATTGGGGGTGAGAGTTATCCACAGGCCTGAAGCGTTAATAATATAAAGATTTATCTTTATGAGTTAAAAGGTTAAGCCCTGAGTCAAGAGGGAAAATTTTCTTTGGATTCATTGAGTTAAGGGATCCGGGCGTTCCTAATGTCACGAAGGTTTGTTCCTAATATCACGACGAGTCGCGTTCCTGATGTCACGAAGGGTTCCACAGCCTGAAGGGTGCTCCAGGGCGTTCCTGATGTCACGAAACCGGGCCGGACGGTGCGGAAAGACCCTGCGTTCCTGAAATCACGAAATTGGCCTCTTGCCGCCGGGATCCGGAACCAGTTCCGGGCTCCGAAAATGAGGGTGGGCAACGGTTTTCGTGATTTCAGGAACGGGACAGCTCGGCCTTACGGGTCCGAGGGACGGGTAGCTCGTAACCCGGATGATCCGTTGTAAGGTTGGAGCGGCGGATCATGCGCAAGTCGGGCTCGGTACGCCCTTCCCTTTCCTCCCAGAGAAGGAAGAACTCCGGAAGATTGTTGCGGTCGGTGATTCGTTTGATCTCGTGCTTAAACCGGCGGTAGGTTCCTTCGGCCCCGGCCTTGTCAAAAAGAGTCGGCAGGGAAATGGCGAAGCCTACCCCGTCATGCCCGCCGGCGTGTTTGCGGGACACGCGGTAAAGCCAACGCTCCCGGCCGCCTTTGATCGAGAAATAATCCGGATCGATGGCAAGAATGCCGCCCTCCATGAGGATGCCCTCATAAAGCCAGTCTGAAATGGTCAGACTCATACCGCGGACGTTCGTGCCGTCTTCGGACGTGATCTCAGTCCAGGAATCGATCCAGCTGAATTGACGTTTCTTGCGGTTGCTGTGCGCCCGAATGTTCGTGCTGATCGTCGAGCTTTGAAGGCGGCGGAGACTGCCGCGCAGAAGTTCGTATTCACGGCCGCCGGGGCTGCGGTGAATGGCTCTCAATAAATCGTAGGGCTGAAAGTGCAGTGTACGCGGGATGTCGTTTGCGCGCCTCTTCTTGAGGTCGGTCAGCACAGATGCGGCCCAGATCAGAATGTCGGCATCCCAGATAGTCGCCATGCCATAGGACGGCACGGCCTCGACGCGGACCCAGACAGATCCGTCGGGACTGCGGTAATCGATGGGCTTGAGGCGTTTCTTTTTAGATAAACTGAAGAACGGCCGCTCCATTGTTTCGCGCTGATCGCGAAGCGGCAGGTCCGTAATGAACGGGATGAACAGGTCAAACTGCGGATCGTGCGCGCGCCGGGGGGTCACGAAACCCCCTCCTTCCCTTCGAAAGCGATGGACGGCAGGCCGTGGGTCTGGAACAGAAGGTTCAGGGCCTCGCCAACGAGCTGCTCCTCGGTCTTGTCCTCCTGGGCGGCCAGCATGCGGAGCTGGCGCTTCACGCGCGGGCTGAAGTAGCCCTGGATGCGCTTCATCTGCTGGCGCGAAGGGGCGACATAGGATCCGCCCTCAGCCTTGAGGGGGGCCGCCGGTGCGGCCTCGGACTGCCCGGTCCGGGCGGGCACGGACTTTTCCGCGCCGGTAAGCTCAAGGTCCATGCGGGCGGCAAGATCGGTACGCGGCTTAGGCACTCCGGGCCTCCTCGTCGAGAGAATGTGTTCTTATTGTCTCATGAGAACATGAGTAAATGTACACTGAGTGAAACTCGGCGGCGGCCTTGCCGCCCGGCTCGAATTCGAAGACGGACTGGTCAAGGGCATAGGCCCGGCGGGTCGCCGCCCGGTTGACGATGCGGTGTGGGCATACCGGGAAGCCAAGCCGCTCCAGAGCGCCGGCGGCCTGGTCGGCGTCATCCCCGACCGGCGGACACAGATTGAGCACAGCGAAGGCCAGTTTGCCGGACAGCCGGATAATCTTCTCGGTGCGCTTGAGTGCCCGCAGATCGATCAGGGACGGCGCGCACGGCACGATCAGGAGATCGGCCTGATCGGCAATGGCAAGGCTTTCCTCGGTGGAATTCGGTGAGGTGTCGGCGATGACCAA
>CAZCUL010000407.1:0-9625 GCA_964501475.1 uncultured Verrucomicrobiota bacterium
ATTTATCGTGTCGGTACTCGGGGCATCGACCTCGGTCGAGAAGAGCGTGAGGGTCGCGCTATTGATATTCTCTCCCAAAGGAATTTGGCCGGGCCCATTCCCAAAGACGTTGTCGAATCGGATTAATCCGTGAATCGGCAAACCCCCATCGTCCTGATCAACTCCCACCGACGGATCCTGACCGTGATCCGTGGTCGACGAAGCCTCGCGAAGCTGCGTATCCTGGGTTCCTATGTAACCGTCCACTCCTTCCTGGAATGTAACGATTGCACCCTGAAGGGCCACAGCCGTGGCGGTCAAGGCGATTGCTGAAACAAAGTAGGTTTTGAGTTGTTTACGTACTTTCATAACACATGTCTTTTTAAACGCACACCCGTAAGCTGCCTTTGATCGGGTTCCCAATTCTGAGTTGTTCACACCGCAGTCACAACCGCGCCAGTGACGTCGCGACGCCAAAGACGGATGGTAGTCGGATTGTTGAGAGTGGAGCGAGTTAAACATAGTTCACGCACGAAGGCAACCCCTAAATCTACACTTTTTGAAAAGGCTTCCATTTCCTTTTGCCTGGTCCAGAAAAGCGTCTCACTATTCGGATCGCAAGCGGGACAAATGCACGGCGTCATGCAAAGCGCCCTGTCCCCCTTCTGCGTATTGCTTCGTCGCGCACGAAGAGGCCGCATGCACAGTTGCGCCGCCCTCCGGAAATCCTTAGCCTCCGACAGTCACACTTTTATTTTATGGGCGGTCCCATGGAAGAATCGGCTCGATACAATGCTGCGATCATGGATCATTTCCTGAACCCGCGCAACGTCGGCGACCTGCCCGACGCCAATGCGGTCGGCGAAGTGGGTCGCGTGGCTTTCGGCGACGTCATGCGAATCAGCCTCAGAATCCGGAACGGCACAATCGAGGAGGCTCGCTTTCGAACCTTCGGATGTGGCACGGCCATCGCCACCTCCAGCATCGCCACCGAACTCCTTAAAGGGCGGACCATTGAAGAGGCCTTGAACTTTGGCAGCCGGGAAGTGGTGGAAGCATTGGGAGGGCTTCCGGCCGCCAAGATTCACTGTTCGGTCATGGTGGCAGAAGCAGTCAAAGCGGCCCTGGCCAACTACGAGCAAAGGCGGCGCCACACTCCCGAGGGGCCACCGGACGCTCCCTGACCAGACTATGCCTCGCCAGGTGTATTTCGATCATTACGCCAGCACTCCCGTTTTGCCCGAAGTGTTCGAAGCGATGCGCCCGTATTTCGCGGAATCATTTGGGAGCCCGGCATCATTGCATCAGCACGGCCTCCGGGTTCGAGACGCCCTGGCGCGCGCTCGCGAGCAGATGGCGGCGCTGATCCACGCCGAGTCGCCCGAAACGATCCTGTTCACTTCCGGAGCGACTGAATCGGCCAATCTGGCTGTTAAAGGCGCCGCCTGGGCAACCCATCGGCGCGGCAACCATCTCATTGCCGGCACAACGGATCATCCGGCGGTGCTGAACTCGATTGAGTTTCTGGAGAAGCAGGGGTTCGAGTGCACGCGTGTGGGAGCGGATGCTGAAGGCCGCATCGCTCCCGAAGAAGTCCGCAGAGCCATTAAGGACGAAACGATCCTGCTCTGCCTCCATCACGCCAATCACGACATTGGCGCCATTCAGCCGGTGAGGGAGATCGCGACATTGGCCGCCGAGGCTGGAGTGCCTGTTTTTCTGGACGCGTCCACCAGTGGCGGATGGCTGCCAATCGATGTTCAGGAATTGGGTGTTCAGATGCTGTCGCTCGCGCCGCATCGCTTTTACGGACCCAAAGGAGTGGGAGTGCTCTACCGAAACCGCCGGGCTCGCATTACCAGCCTGATTCACGGCGGCGTTCAGGAAGAAGGTCGTCGCGCGGGAACGGAGAATGTCCCGGGAATCGCAGGCGCGGGAATTGCCGCGGCCATTGCCGCGCGCGAATTATCACACCGCATCGAGCAGATATCCAAACTCCAGCGCCGCCTTTGGCAAGGTTTGAAAGGAAAGGTTTCCTACATCCGCCTGAATGGTCCCGAGCCGGGCGCGCTCCGGCTGCCCACAAATCTCAATCTCAGCGCCGAATTCACGGAAGGCGAAGGGCAGGCGCTTCTTTGCGACACCCATGGGATCGCGCTGGGGGCGGGAACAAGCTGCGTCTCCCGCTCAATCAAGGTTTCCCATGTCCTCGAAGCCATCGGCCTGGACCGCTCGCTCGCGCAGGCTGCGGTCATCCTTTCCCTGGGCAGAGACAACACGGATGCGGACGTTGATTACTTTCTGGAGGTCTTTCCCAAGGTGATCTCGAAGTTGCGAACGATGTCGCCGCTCTGGGACGAATTCGAACGCGGCGAAATCGATTCGGTCATTGAGCCGCGGGGCAAACGGGGGTGATTGCGCTCCGGTCGAGCCGAGTCGATCCGGGTTTTTCGGTAAGAATATTTCCGGGCAAGAAAATGGAGTTCGCTCGGGCCGGGTTCACCGACGCACAGCTCAAGCTTGCGCGGAACGAGCTGCCTTCGGACCTAGCTGCAAAAGAAGGGTTTCGCTGTTATTTCCAGCGATGCGCGCTGAAATGACATCCTCGGACGCCGGCGCGCTGAATCCGACCCAACCGCCGTCCTTACGGGCGTTTCCGCTGGAGAAGAATGTCGAGTGTTTCATAAAGCGATTTTCTTCGTGCTGACTTCACCTCTCCTTACGTTCTTTGAGTGGAAAACCCGCCAACCGAATTCACCTCACTCACCCGTGGCAGACTTCCGAGTTTACGCTGCGCTATTTCCGCCATAAGATTCCGCAGTAATGAAGATGCCTACCCTGGCGGAGAAGCTCGGCACGACGACGCACCTGTCACCGCTGTTGCGCAAGGCGCAACGATTGGGACTGGACGCAGCAGGTCTGGAGCGTCTGGCTATCCAGCGGGGTTGTGACTACTACCACGAGGGGGAACCGCTGCCTCCGGCGAGTGTTTCTCTCGGCGAGTTCTCCAATGAAGAACTGGCGATAGCGCTAATGAATCCGGCGCTGCGTTACCATCCCCAAACCCTGCGTTTAGGAGCGGCGATGCTTGGAGCGCAGGGGAATGCTCCTGCGGAAATTGCGCATCTGGCGCAGCTGGAACGGTGCGAACCCATCGTTCGCTACGTTGCGGCCGCCGGCCGCCAATACGAGCCCGATAATCCCTTTTGGGGGGAGTTGCTCTCGCTCCTGCCGGTAACTCCTTCACCAAAGTCCGGCGTCGTTCCGCACCCGACCCGTTTTGTGGCGATGACCGGTATCACGCGGCGGGGCGTTGAAACGGTGACGGAATGGATCCGCCCGGTCGCGCCCATCTCTTTGCATGGATAATGCCTCGCGGATCCTGGAAACGTTTGATCAGCACCTGGACCATTCTGTGCGGCTTGTACTTTATCGGCGCGCGGCCCTTCAACTGGGGTTCAGGAACCCCCCGCCTGGCGCTGCCCGATCCAGAGACGTTGATGCGATAATCCCCCTGGCAGATTTGGACTCGCTCACTGCGGACGAAGGCTTTTGGGACGCGCAGCAGGTCACGAATGCGAAACTGCGCCCGCAAGGACTATACATAACGCATTTGTTTCGGGCCGATCAGTTGTTCCTTCGACGTGACTGGGAGCAGCATTTGGTGCCGCTCCACCGGCCCGTCCTGCGCTGGCTGCGTCTGTTCCGGCCTGCAACTCTAGACCTCATCCTTACGAAAATGATGCGCGGAGATGACCCGCAGGATATGGAGGATGTGGCCTTCCTTATCGGCCATGATCGGGTTACGCCGGCGCAGATTGAGGCGGCCTTTTCCGAGGCGGTCATTCCCAACCTGGAGGAATTGCGCCAGGCCTTTGAGCGAGCAAAACCTCGCGTGCGCGAACTCGGCCGGAAAGCAGCGCTGGTCTGAGCGATTCCATTGAGCCTGCCAGTCTCACGATAGGCGCTGCTGGGCCTGTCCCCGCACATGCTTAAAAAGGATGGTATGATACCTTAAGGCGAATCGAACGTCTCTTTTAACAGGGGTATTGCGTGCTCATAGTTCCCCGAGCTTGCCAGATTATGGCCACGCGCACCGCACGCTTCGGCAAGACTATTTCCGGGCAAGCAAATGCAGTCCTCGATGTTCTTGCCGGTTGATTTGTAGCCGCCGATTGAGGCCGGTTCTCAGGGTTTCCACTGAAAGTCGAGGAGGCTGAAAACGTCCGGTTTGAATTCGGCGCGGCCAAAGTTCGGGCTCACCCCCTCGACCTTCTCCGCCCAGCGCTCCAGGCGAAAGGTCACCGACCCGCGCTCTGCAAAGTAGGCTCGGACACTTCCCGGTTCGGCGGCGGTGGCTTCAACGCGATTCGTCGCCAGCGTGATTTCGGAAACCCGTTCCAACGGAATATCCAGTGTGCCAAACGAGCTGCTGAAGGAGACCGCCCCGTCCTTGATCCCCTCCAAGGCGCCGGAAAGATTGTCCTGGTTTTTCAACAGCATGAGATCGGTGCTGGCGTTGGTGCTGGCGGCGGTGGTAGCCGCAGGCAACGAACCGTCCCACTCGGCAATTTGAATGTTGGCCACGTTGATCAGCGATTGACCCTGCTGGACCAAACGGATGCCGGTGCCGCGACCGGCAAATTCTTCGGGTTCACGCCAGGTCGTCGCCGGCATCCCATCGACGAAGAGATGAATGACCTTTTGCGGCTTGCTCACGCGAATGCTGATCTTCGCCTGGCGTTTGTTTTCGAGGCCGGGAATTTGGGCGGTGGGAGAGTTCTGGACCGATCCATCCTCGCGCACGGTCAGGAGATAAACCGTGTTGTAGTTGAATTGCATGGCGTAAAAACCGGCGCCTTGCTGCGTCTCCGGTTCAGCCGCGGCGTTCACGACTATCCCGCCGGCTATCACTGGCCGGGCCAGATGATACACCTCGAGCGAGTCGGTATAGATCGTGACCGTAAATTGCAGGTAGTCGCGCCAGGCCACATCGAGGTCGATGGCCGCTTTGTCCGGCAGTTTCACGTCGCGAGCGATGGCGCCCGCGTGTTTCGAGAAGAAAACGCCGTTACGGTATCCCCAGGCCGGTCCGGTCTCAGGCTCCTGCCTGGCATCCGACAGCGTCCAGCCATCGAGGCCGTGAGGACCTTCGTAGAGGTTTTGATTGCCACCGGCAGGCCGGATCATGCGGATGCGCTTCCGGGGAATGCTCAGCCTGCCCGCATACCACGTGTCGAGAACGAGCTTTTCGTTGTCCAGCAACACCAATTCGCCCGGGAGTTCGTCCTGATTGCTCAAATGGACGATGGCGTTCGGCGGTGTTTTCAACGAGGCCGACGGGTCCGGATCGAGCCCGATTCGAGCCAGCGCGCTGACGTTGAATTGCATGACCTCCTCGATTTGCGGGTTCTTCCAGCTTACCTCGCCACCGGCAGCGATACCGCTCAGCCTGCCATGCAAAACGTCTCCTGCGAGAAACCAAACAGTATCGTGCCGGTTTGTCGAATTCTCCGCGGCCACGCACAGGGATGCGGCGGAGACGGCGAGAAAAAAGGCTGCTTGAAACCTGGCTTGAAGGAATCGCATCCGAACAATATGACAGCTACTCAAAAAGGATCACGTCCCCTTCCGCCCCGTCGAATTCCCCCGCGTCGCCTTCCGCCCGCGCCCGGTCGAGGTTGAACTGAATCAGGTCGAAGGCCGAAGGCAAAAACCGCTTCTTCCCGAAATTCGGGCTGCTTGCCATCACCTGTTGATCGTCCCACCGATCCAGGTCGAACGTCAAACTGCCGCGCTGCGCGAAGATGGCGCGGACGCTGCCCGGTTGAGGCTCGGCGCGCTCGCTTTTCTCAGTGGCCAGATCAATCTGGGAAATGCGTTCAACGGGGACATCGAGCGTCGCAAAGGCCGTGGCAAAGGCCATTTTACCGTCTTTGATCGATTTGAGCGTTCCGGAGATTTTGTCATTGTTGGCCAGTCTGACCAGGTCCTCCCTGGTCTTGGCAGGCGCAACGCCCGGATCTTCAAAACGTCCGTCCCATTCGCTGATCCGGAGGTCGCTGATCTTCACCGTCCCCTGCCCTTGCTGGAGAAAAATGATGCCATTGCCATTCGGAAAGTCGCCGCTGTCGGCCCACTGCTTGACGAGCGCGCCGTCCACAAGGAGTGAAATCGATCTTTGATCGCGGTTGGCGCGGATGGAGATGTGCATTTTGCTCTTTTGAGCGAATACGGGCACCTGTGTCTGTCCCAGGCTGCTCGAGTTCCCTTCGCGGCTCATCCGCTGAAGATAAACGCTGCTGTGGCTCATTTGCAGCATGTAGGAGTTGCCCCCGTAATTTTCAAGATTGTCCGTATAAAGGCAGACGGCCAGTTGCAGGTAGCCCCGGCGGGTCAGGTCGAAATCCACGCTCAACATGCCAGGCAATTGAAACTGCCGTCCCAGCGAACCATTGCCCACGCTGATAAAGGACTCGTTCACAAACCGCCAGGCCTCGCTGCCGGGCTCGACTCCGCGCCGCAATCCGCCGCTGCTCCGGACGGTCCAGCCTTCAATCCCGGCAGGTCCTTCGTAAATGGCGGGCGAATGGCCTTGTCCCGGCGAAATGCTTCCGATCCGCTGGCGCGGGATGGAAATGGTGCCCGCATACCAGGTATCCAAATGCAAATTTTCCTCATCCAATGAAACCAGCTCCCCTACCAACTCGTCGTCGTTGGTCAAGCGCACCGCAGACACCTGTTTCGCATAGCTATTGGTGGCCCGCGGCCGGTCGAGCTTCACGCGATAAATCGCTTCCGGATTGATTGTAATGACCTGTTTCATGGCCGGGTGCTGCCAGCGCAAACCGGCCTTGTTGTCGTAGGAAAGGAACGTGCCGTGGAGGCGGTCGCCATTCAGGAATTCGATCGCATCCGAACGGTTGGTTTCCTTGGCCGCCGTCGCCGGCGGCGGAACCACGATGCCGGCTCCGTCGGCGCTTCTGGACTTCTGCTCGATGACGATTTCCGCTGCCGCGAAACTGCCGGAGATCAAAAGCAAGAGCCCGGCGCAGGCTGGGAATAGACGTTCTTTCATTGGGAAAGACTGGAGTTGGCGGGGTTAACGTTCATAGATCGGCAGATATCGATAATTCAGCGCCACGGACAGGAGCGCGGACGCGGTGGAAAAAGTGTTGCCAAAGCTGCCGTCCCAACTGCCGTCGGCCTTTTGCGCCGTCTTCAGCACGTTCAGATGAATCCGGTTCCATTCGTTCCAGGCCTCGAGGGAGGCGTGAAAGAAAGCCTGGGACGCATAGTAGATGTAATAATGGTAGTAATGCGATTCGTTCAGATTGTTCTGAGTGAGGAACCGAAGTCCGGCTTTGAAGTTGTTCGAGTCCTTTTGCTTCGCGAGCGCAAACGCAAGCACCCCAATGGCCGTGCGCGGTCCATTCGAGCCGCCGGGCCCCGTGTAGCCAAAACCGCCGTCACCGGACTGGCATTGCTTGTAAAATTGCAGCGCCTTCTCGATGGCCTCCTGAGGGACAGCCAGACCGGCATTGCGCGCGGCAAACAAAGCGACCACTTGCGCGCCACTCACAGTGGTGTCGGCGTCCCGGCTTTCCGGAGAATAACGCCAGGCGCCAAAACTGTTTCTGGATTGCGAATTCAAAATCAGCTTCACCGCCTCCTGCAACGCCGGCCCCAATCGGGGATCGTTCACCGCTCCGTAGGCCTCAGCCAGTGCCAGCGTGGCGAAGCCATGATTGTACATGGTCGTCCCGATGTAACCCGTGTCCTTGTTCTGATTCTTGAGGATGAAGTCCAGGCCCCGCTGAATCGGCCGGCTATAAGGTCCGGTGTTCGGGTCCTCTCCATGAGCGAACATGGCCAGGATCGCGAGCGCCACCACCGCTGGCTGGCCGCCCTGGCCATCGGACCAGGCACCTTGTTCGTTTTGGGTCTTGGCCAAATATTGCAGCCCCTTTTCGTACATCCGCTCGACATCCGGCGGAATCACATCGCTGGCCCCTTCGAACAACTGCTGTGCGGGCGACGGCTGGCAAAACAGGAGCAGCGCAACCAGAACGAGCAGAGCGTTGCGGAGAAAACTCACCGGCGGAAACTGGCTCCTGCGAGATCCATGGAAAGAATTGATATTTCGCGCTCGGTTCACGGGTTAATTCGTTCAATCGCCTTGTAATAGTGCTGCAACGCCTCCTGGTATTCCGCAGGCAGCACGCGCGTTTCACGGCCGGTGGCCTTTTCAATCTCCCGCGGCCCACCGGTTTGGCCGCGGGCCTGGCCTTGCATATCCTTGTTGGCCTGGTCGGTCGTTCCGCCGCCAAAATTGCCGCCCGGCTGGTTGCCCATACCCATCATTTGCATGAGCATGGCCATGGCCGCGCCCTGGCCCTGCCCTTGACTGGTCTGGAGCATCGCCATGATCTCCGCTTCCAGCAGGTTAATGGCATCGGTCTCAGCGGCGACCGTGGGCTCGCCCGTCTCCGGCTTTAAAAGTTGCTCGTGCGCTTCGCCCATCGCGTCGTGAACTTGCGAGAGGTATTTTCCGGGATGCTCCTCCCGCAACGTCGTGGTGTCGTCCATCAGCAGACTTTGGCGAACGCCTAAAATCACAGCATCCTCCAGGTAACTGGACCGGCCCGCTTTCAACTGTTCCAGCATTTGCGTGTGTTGCCGAAGGTTGTCTTCGCTCTGTCGCAGGCGCAGCAACGCGAGCAAACGCCGCAAAGCCGCTTCGGACATCTCGCCACCGCCGCCAGAACCTCCCCCCGGGCACTGGCTGGCTTCTTCAAGCTGCTCGGCCCAGGAGGTGAAATGCTGCGCCAGGGTTCCGGCCTGTGCCATCGCCTGCGCGCCGATGTTCTCCTGGATCAATCCGGTGCTTCGCGCCAGCTCGTCCACAACCTTCGTTTCCACCATCTCCCGGTGCACGTTGCCGTAGTTGGTCGCGCTGGTCCGGTGATAAAAGCGGTTGACCTCGTCCTGAAGTTGCTGGGATTCCTTGCCGGACTTCTCCTGGCCCACCGCCAGTTCACGCGTCAGCTCCTTGTGCTTGTCCGGCAATTGCTCGGCATTCATGCCGATGGTTTCGGGCAATGTTTCCTTCAGCGTGGTCTCGATCTTCTTCTCGTAGTTGGCCACTTTGCGGAAACGCTGCGCCAGCGTGTTCGCGAGCATCCGATCCAACGCCGGCCCAAGCTTGCGCTGCAAGTCCTGCAACCGCTCCAGAATCTCCTTCTGCATTTCAATCGCTTCGTCGAGTTTCTCCGGGCGCTCCGACTGCTTTTGCTGCGCCGAAGCGAGGCTCTGCGAAGCGGATGGCATCTGGTTTTGCGAGAGAGACTGCATGGCATCCAGGTTCTCCGCCCATTCGCGGAGCAGGTCTGTGGGAATGGTCCGGTTCCGCATCGCTTCCTTTAGCGTCTCCGAGCCTTCCCGGGCCAGACTGGCGGTTTTCTCGGCGATGGCGGATTGCTCGCGCGCCTGGTCGGCCAGCTTGCGCTCGGTTTCTTCCGCATCCAGCTTTTCGGCCGGCTGGGCGCGGGTTTCCTGGCTTTCCTGATTCAAGGCTTCCTGGCGCCGCGTCAATTCCTCGACCTCAGCCAGCAGCTTTTCAAACTGCTGCTGCACCAACTCCGCA
>CAZCUL010000408.1:0-4831 GCA_964501475.1 uncultured Verrucomicrobiota bacterium
ATTTTTGCTCAAACGATGCTCGGATTATTTGCCAGCGCCGCGGCGCCGTTCTGGACGGTTCTGCTGCTGCTCAACATGGAAACAAAACCGCTTGTGGGCTGGGGCTCGCTTTGGCAATGGCTGGTCATGGCCGTCGCGGGCGCAACCGTGACACCGCTGTGGTTCAAATTCTTTGACCAACTTTCCCGCGCCGTCAGCTATGCGCCGGTCGGCGAAACCACCTTCCGGCCGGACCGCGAAATCAAGCGCGGCCGCTTTTAACCTATGGTCATTGTCGATCAACTGCGAAAGAACGACCGCTACTTGAGGGCGCTCACCTGGGCCGTGGTCGCCGGCATGGCCGTTTTGCTGGGAGGGCTTTGGTACGTGCAGGTCGTTTCCTCGAAGCACTTCGTGGCAGACCAGCGCGCCCAATCCTTCCGCACCGTCCGCATCCCGGCCATTCGCGGCAAGATACTGGATCGTGGCGGCAACGCTCTTGCCGAAAACCAGCCCAGCTACAATGTCTGCCTTTACCTCGACGAGTTGAGGGAGCGTTTCACCTTCGAATACACCAACAACGTCCTCAAGGGGTATCGGGCCGAACATCCCGGACAGCGCATCCCGCGCAAGGCCTTGAACGAACTGAAGCGCGAAGCCCGCTACCGCGCCGCCAGCAACAGCATTCACAGCCTGAGCCGCGCTCTGGGCGAATCCCTTCATCTCGATCCCGGCCGTTTTCATCGCCATTACTCGCAAACCCTCGCGCTCCCCATGCCGGTGTTGAACAATCTCGGCCCGGCCCAGCTCGCCCGCTTTCAAGAGCAGCCCGGCAATTCGGCCGGGCTCGATCTGGAGGTTCAGCCCAATCGTTATTATCCGCACGGCCAAACCGCCGCGCATCTGCTCGGTTATCTGACCCGGGACGATCGTTCGAAGAAGGACGAAGATGCGTTCGTGAATTACCGGCTGCCCGACTACCGCGGCCGGGTGGGCGTTGAAGGCACCTTCGACGAGCAATTGCGCGGCAAAGCAGGCGTCAAGTCGGTCCTCGTCAACAGCCTCGGTTATCGCCAGTCCGAATTCATCTGGACGCCGGCGGACCCGGGAAAGAACGTGGTGCTGACGATTGATCTGGAGCTTCAGAAGGCCGTGGAGGAAGCCCTGGCCTCGGCGCCCAATGTCCGCACCGAGGTTGTGCGCGGGGCGGTGGTGGTCATGGACCCGCACACCGGCGACATCCTGGCCATGGCCTCGGCCCCGGCCTTTGATCCAAACTTGTTCGTTCCCCGGATCAGTCACGCCGACTATGCCGGGCTGAGCGATCCGAAGCTGCGTCCTCAGGTCAATCGGGCTTGCCAGGAAAACTATATGCCCGGCTCCATCTTTAAGATTGTGACCGGGCTGGCCTGTCTCGAAGCCGGGGTCAATCCCGCCGATTCCATTCACAACCCGGGATACATCATGGTGGGCCGGCGCCGCATCAAGGATGAAGCGGCGCCTGGCGAATATGACTTCCGCCGCGCATTCATCAAATCGAGCAATACTTACTTCGTCACCAATGGTCTCCAGGCCGGTCTGGAACGCATCCTTCGCATCGGCGAGCAACTCCATTTGGGCGAACGCACCGGCTTGCCGACCGGCCAGGAAGTCAGCGGCTTTTTTCCGGATTTGGACTACGTGAAAAGCGGCTGGTTCCTCGGGGATAGCGCCAATCTTTGCATCGGCCAGGGCCGGATTGACGTCACTCCTTTGCAGATGGCGGTGATGACCTCGGCCATCGCTAACGGGGGCAAAGTCCTTTGGCCGCGATTGGTCATGAGGGTCGAGCCGCAAAACCCGGACAGCGAAGAGCCTCCTTTGCTCTATCCCGCCGGACGCGTGCGGGGTCATCTCAACGTCCATCCGCGCAGCCTGCAAATCACGCGCGATGCCATGCGGGCGGACGTCGAGGATCGCGAAGGGACCGGAAAGGCCGCGGCGGTGCCGAACTGGCGCGTCTGCGGCAAGACCGGCACGGCCCAGATCATTAAACCGAATGAACCGATCGACCACACCGCCTGGTTCGCATCGTATGCGCCCTTCGAGGACCCGCGCTATGTGGTGATCGTGATGGTTGAAAGCGGCATTTCCGGCGGGTCCAGTTGCGCTCCTGTGGCGCACAAAATCTACCGGGCATTGCAACGGCGGGAAGCCGGACAAACGAGCGGGGCCGGAAGTCTGGCCCGGCGCAACTAAAGATGCAGACAGCGACCAGTTTAAACGAACGCCCCACGCGGATTGATTGGCCATTCATTCTCGCGATTATCGCGCTGATGGTGATTGGAGTGGCCTTTATTTACAGCGCCACCATGGCCTACGACTCGACAAGCCTGACGCCCTGGTTCCGGCAACTCCACATCATGCAGATGATCTGGTACCTTTTCGGGCTGGGAGCCGCCGTCATCATCTGCTTTATCGATTATCGAATCATCGCCCGCTGGTCGGTGGTGGGTTACTGGCTGGCGATCCTGGCTTTGGTGGCGGTGCTGCTGCCGGGAATCGGCTCGGTCCGGTTCGGGGCCCGGCGCTGGATTGATTTGGGATTCTTTTCGATTCAGCCTTCGGAATTCGCCAAGCTGGCTTTGGTTTTCATCCTGGCGCACTATTTGAGCCGGCCGCCGGAGGAGCTGCGTTCGCTCCGTGTTTTTTGGCGCAGCCTGGGGCTGACCATGCTCCCTTTTGTGCTGATCATGAGAGAACCGGACCTCGGCTCGGCGCTTATTCTTCTGCCCATTGCGCTCATCATGATGTTCGTGGCCGGAGTGCCGGCGAGGTATCTGCGGCGGCTGGTGGGCGGGGCGGTCGCGCTGATCGCGGTCATCCTGGTGGACATTCTTTTCGCTCCTCCCGGCTGGCAGATCAAGCTGGAGGACTATCAGCGGAAGCGGTTGCTGGTTTACTTCGGGGTGGATTTCGCGCCGAAAAATGCCACCCCGGAACAACGGGCCGAGTATCGGCGCCAGCAACGCAATTATTCCTACAATGTCGAGCAAGCCCTGATCTCGGTCGGTTCGGGCGGCATGTTCGGCAAAGGTTGGTGCGAGGGAACTCAAAACGCCCTGGGCTATCTGCCGCGGGGTGTCGCGCACAACGACTTCATTTTCTCCGTCATTGCCGAGGAGAAAGGTTTCATGGGGAGCGTCCTCGTCGTTGCGCTCTATTCCGTGGTGTTGCTTACCGGCATTCGTATCGCCGGCCAGACTCGCGATCGTCTGGGCAAGTTACTGGCTGTGGGCGTCGTCGCCATGTTCTTCAGCCATGTGTTCATCAATATCGGCATGAATATTCGACTGATGCCTGTAACGGGAGTGCCACTGCCGCTTTTAAGTTATGGCGGGTCTTCAGTGCTCTCTTCGCTGATCGCTGCCGGCATCCTCCAAAACGTTTACATCTATCGAAGGTCTTATTGAGTTATGAGTGACAGAAACTTTTCCCGCCGCCGGCGTGGCGGCATGCGTTTCAAGCCGAGTGGCGGAATACACGCGAAACAAAGACGCGAGCAGCGAGCCGCTCATGAAGCCCGCGCCCAGATCGTCGGCGAAAAGGGCCTCTCCGAGCCCGTTTACGATACTTCGCGCTATACCAAAGAAATCGAGCGCGCCGAAAACGTCGCCGCCGGTCTGCCCCCCGAGGGTTCAGCCGAACAAAAGGCTCTCGAACAGCAGGAGGATAAATCCACCAAAGGCGGCTTCCGCGAGCCGCATCTCGACACCCCCGCCGAGGTCAAAGAGGAAGGCTTTCAGCCGGTCGAACTCTCCGAGCCCAAACCTCACAATATCGTCCAATCCATCAAGTTCGCCGCCAACAGGGTCATGAAGAAGGTCAAGCGGATCATGAAACCCCCTCCCAAAATCCACAAAGAAGTCATTATCAATGCCGAATCGCTCGAAATCCGGGTCGCGGTCCTCGAAGACGGCAAGCTCGAAGAGTTCACCATCGAACGCACGACCGAGGAGCGCCTGGTCGGCAGCATCTTCAAAGGCAAAGTGCGCAATCTCGAAGACGGCCTCAAAGCAGCCTTTGTCGATATCGGTTTCGAGAAAAACGCTTTTCTCCACTACTGGGACATTGTTCCAAACAGCATTGACAGCGGCGTGGAATTGGTCGAACGCGAAGGTCGCCGCCGCGACCGGCCCCGCGTCACCCATCGGGACATTCCCAAACTCTACCCTCCGGGAAGCGACATCATTGTGCAGGTGACCAAGGGGCCCATTGGCAACAAAGGACCCCGTGTCACGACCAATGTTGTTTTGCCCGGCCGCTACCTCGTTCTGCTGCCCAATTCAGACCAGTGCGGCATTTCGCGAAAGATCGAAGACCCGGCCGAGCGCCAGCGCCTCAAGAAAATCCTTCGCGCCCTCACCATCCCCGACGGCATGGGCGTGATTATGCGCACCGCCGGAGAAAGGCAGCAGGCCCGCTACTTTGTTCGCGACCTCGCCCTCCTTTTGGAAGAGTGGGACATCATCCAGGAACGGATCAAGAAGCAACCTTCCGCCACCTGCGTCTTCCAGGAGCCGGACTTGATCGAACGCACGGTGCGCGACTTCCTCACCGAAGACGTCGAGCGAATCGTCGTGGACAATGCGAGAGAATACGAGCGCATCCAGGGCATGATCAGCAAAATCTCCAGGCGCTCCGCGGAGAAGGTCAAGGCTTACAGCGAACACCAGCCCGTCTTCGACCGGTTCAACATCACCCGCCAGCTTGAAAACACCTTTACCCGGCAGTTTCACCTCAAAAGCGGAGGCTACATCGTCATTGACGAAACCGAAGCTTTGGTGGCGATCGATGTCAACACCGGGCGCCA
>CAZCUL010000409.1:0-7776 GCA_964501475.1 uncultured Verrucomicrobiota bacterium
CTGACGAAGTTTAATCCAATTATGAAGCCCGGCTGCCCGGAGAGAAGGTCCACTCTGTTCGACATGTTGCCCACAAACTGATCGAGCCCACCTACGCTGGAAAGGAAGTGAGCGTACCCCACTAGCCCCACCAGGGCGGTACACGCGATGCCGATCAAGTAGGCCAGCGAATGGCTCACGATTCCGTAACGCGGCAAGAGACGGACAAGGCCCTTGGCTGATGTGGATCTCAATCCCACCAGGATCATCACATAGGCGATCGCCTGCATAATCGAATACCGGACGAAGCAGCCTTCAATGCTGCTCTCCCCGAAATGAGCGTAGAGCTGGGATGGGATATACGAGCTGTCGATGGCGATGAGAATCAAATAGGGAACGGTTGTGCAGAAGTGCAGGAAGGTAACCAGCAGAGCCGGCCGAAAACAATCATCCCCTTTTGGCGACGTTCGCTGAATGAACAAGTACGCCACAGAATAGATAACACTGAGAAAAATGGCGCAGCCCAAATAAGTCATTCGATTCCTTCCTGTGGGGGCCGTTTCACAGTCTATCTCGCGGGAGGCCCAGTGCTCTTGTGCAACTTCCAGACGCCCTCATGCCGCCATCTTGATCCGTCCCTCACGGTGGTCCTTCAGAAGCTGGATGTCCGCATTGACCATCAGCTTGACCAGGTCGGCGAACTTCGTTTTGGGTTCCCAGCCTAGTTGGCGCCTGGCTTTGCTGGCGTCTCCAATCAGCAAGTCAACCTCGACTGGCCTGTGGTAACGCGAATCAATCTCCACATATTTCTTCCAATCCAAACCCACATGGCCAAAAGCCACTTCAAGGAACTCGCGAACGGAATGGGTTTCCTTGGTTGCGATTACATAATCATCCGGCTCGTCCTGTTGCAGCATGAGCCACATCGCTTCCACATATTCCTTGGCGTAGCCCCAGTCGCGCTTTGAATCGAGGTTGCCCAGGTAAAGTTTGTCCTGCAATCCGCTCACGATATGCGCAACGGCGCGCGTGATCTTGCGGGTGACAAAGGTTTCCCCGCGGCGCGGCGATTCGTGATTGAACAGGATGCCGTTGCTCGCGTGCAGTCCATAGGACTCACGATAGTTAACGGTGATCCAGTATCCATACACTTTGGCGCAGGCATAAGGGCTGCGAGGATAAAACGGCGTCCGCTCGGTTTGCGGAACTTCCTGCACTTTGCCAAACATTTCGCTCGAAGACGCCTGGTAGAATCGCGGTTTGATGCCGCTCTCTCGAATCGCCTCCAATAGTCGAACTGTCCCGGTAGCCGCGATATCGGTGGTGTATTCCGGGCAGTCGAAACTGACCCGGACATGACTTTGCGCAGCCAGGTTATAGATCTCCACCGGCTCGACTTTGGTGATGATGCGCGCGAGCGAACTGGCATCGCCCAAATCGCTGTAATGCAAAAACAGCTTGTTGCGGTCAGTGTGTGGGTCCGCATAAATGGAATCGAGGCGCCCGGTGTTGAAGGTGCTGGCGCGTCGAATAATGCCGTGCACCTCGTAGCCTTTGGATAAAAGGAGCTCGGTCAGATATGAGCCGTCCTGCCCGGTAATCCCGGTGATAAGGGCCTTGCGCGGGCGCTCGTTCAAGATGGCGGAGGACGGCCCGCTTTCGTGCTGGGGGGATGCGTTAGCGATCATGCCGTGAATTTGCTGAATGTTGGATGTCGATTCTATAAACTCTGGTGGTTAGCCCGGATGGTTCACAACGGCCGGGCGCGTGCGGTCCCGCGCCCGTTTCTCCTTCCGGTCGGGAAGAGTGTCAACCGAAACAGGCTGGCAGCCTGTTCCCCCCATCCGCAGCGCAACCTCGCAGGTGGAAAGTTTTGTGAAGGGATTTGTTTGTGTTTGAAAGCAGTGCGTCGAAGGAGATGGAATCCCTTCCGATTGCTGCCGTCTGAACGGTGCGCATTCCGTTGCGTTCATGTGCCGTCATTCTTAGCAACTCGTTTACCAGCTTTTGCCCCGTGTTGCATTGCGACCGGCAGGCTTGGCCCGGTGGGTGGCAAAACATTGAAAATCCCCGAAAAACGGCAAAACATGCCGAAAAGCGGAAGGATGTGCCGGTGTGGCGGTGCGTCGGTGCGTCGGTGCGTCGGTGAGGCGGTTGGCGGTGAGGCGGTTGGCGGTGAGGCGGTGAAGGGAGCTTTTATAGAAGCAAACGAAGGGAAATAAAAGTCTCGGCGTGGGCGACATGCCGCGGAAGGGTGACTGTCGGCTTCGTTCTCTTCGTTGCCTTCTGTTCGAACTAAATCTTACCTGGCCCAAGCCGCTTGCTGGAACCGACAGCGCTGTCGGCTCGCCGAGGACGGACTCGCCCACCTTAACTTTGGCTCACCGCCTGATCACTGGGTCATGGCAAGGATGACAGGCGGGACGCGCTGGTTCTACGGTTCCGGAATTCACAGAAGCAAACGAAGGGAACAAAGGGCAACCAAGAGCTGAGATTAGCGCGTCCCGTCGTTGCCACGCACGTGTCATCCTTTGTCGGCGACTACAAGTCGGTCCGGAGCCGAATTACGAGCGACCGACACCTGACAATTTCAGGTTCGGTACGTCGGTGTGGCGGTGAAGGGAGCTTTTATAGAAGCAAACGAAGCGAAGAAGGAGAATGAGAAGCGCCGAGGTTCCTTGGTGGACGACTTTCTGCGTCCTTCGCGGCCCAGAGGCAGAACGTCCTTGAAACAAGGGGCTGCCATGGGATAATCCCACTATGAGAGTGACCGCTGATGAAGGAAAACGAGTCGTGCTGCCGTCCGCCAAACCCGGCGATAGCTTTGAAGTCCTGATGCCCAACGAGGGGACCTTCGTCTTGACTCGCGTCGAGCCTGTCCCCTCCCGTCCGGCCGAAGTGAAACTGGAAAAGCGCGGCCATTTTACGGTGGGCGTGCTGAACCGTCCGATTGACGAGCAGGCGCTCCAGGCGGCGCTGGCTGAGTTTCCATGAAGCACTTGTTGGACGTGAATGTTCTGCTCGCGGCAATCTGGAGCAACCATTCCCGGCACGTTGAAGCTTTCACTTGGATGGAGGGCAAGAGCATCGTTTTGTGTCCACTCTGTGAACTCGGTTTCCTGCGCATCAGCACGAACAAGAAGGTGATTAACGCACCGATGGACAAAGCGCGGGAGTTGCTGGAGAGATTTGTCAACGAGCGCAGCGCCGAACGCGTTGCCGATGATTTGCCGGTGCTGGAGTCGCACCCGCAAAGTTCCGAGCAGGTGACCGACCACTACCTCGCTGATCTGGCCGCGCGCCACGGTCTGAAGCTGGCGACACTGGACAAGGGAGTCAGTCATCCAGCGGCCGAAGTGATCCGCTAAGCGCATACTATCGCGCCTCCAGCCGGAAGAACGCCGCGTTGTCTGGCGAACTGAATTGAAACTCCAGCTTGCCTTCGGCGTTGATGTTGGAATGCGGCGCGGTCATCGGGAAGGGGAGGAAGCTGATCAGGTCCGTGGACTTCTCCACGTACATCGGGGATTTTTGCTGGTGTAACCAGAAGCAAACGAAGGGAACAAAGCGCACCCAAGATCTGAGATTAGCGCGTCCCGCCGTTGCCACGCACGTGTCATCCCTTTGTCGGCGACTACAAGTCGGTCCGGAGCCGAATTACGAGCGACTCACACCTGACAATTCAGGTCGGTGCGTCGGTACGTCGGCGCGTCGGTTGGCGGTGCGTCGGTGTGGCGGTGCGTCGGTGTGGCGGTGCGTCGGTGTGGCGGTGCGTCGGTGCGTCCAACCCGGAGGGTTGACAGAAGGTAGCCGGAGGTCGCAGCAACGCGAAGACCTCCGGTTCCGTGTAAAACGAGCATCGCACCCAGCGGGGTGCCAGATATCTTCAGGCAGGCCGATGGAGGAAATGCGAACCGCAACGCTCAGTGTCCACCCGGGGCAGGTTATCAAAACCTCTGGCACCCGCTTTGGGGTGCATCCTGATTTACGCTTTACCGGAGGTCTCCGCTCCGCGCCGACCTCCGGCTACCGTCTGACAACCCTCCGGGTTGGTTGTTCGGCAGAGTGCCAGAAGTATGGATTGCGGCTCGCCGGGGACGGACTCGCCCTACCGTCGTTCATTATTTATTACACACTGCAAACAGTGAACATTTTGTCGGCCCGGCATCTCACTGGCCGACAGGAATGTCGGCGCTACCAACCACGCCCTACCGACTACTGACAATTGCCCGCTGACAACCGACCTCCTTTCAACCCATACTCCGCCCATGGGGCCTTCGGGCTATTGGATTTTAACCGGGGTGTTGCTCTTTGCCGGGGCCAGTTTCTATTTCGCGCTGGCGGAGTCGGCTCTCCTCGCGCTCGGCAAATGGCGGGCCAAACAGTTGGCGGAACAGGTCCCCGGCCGAGGCGACAAGGTGTTGCGGCTTTGGGAACGGCTTCCAGAGTTGCTGGCCACAATCGTGTTCGGTAACACGCTGGCCAACGCCGGAATCGTCGTGCTGGCCTTGTGGCAGGCGTTTCATGGCTCTTGGTCCCTCCGCGCCACCTTCGCCGCCGTGTTGGTCCTGGTATTGATCGGTTGCGAGGTGCTTCCCAAAACGCTGGCAGTCCGTTCCCCCGAGCAATGGTCGCTGCGGGTTGCCGGTCCGATGCTTTTTTTGCACAGAACCGCCGGCACCTTTCAGCGTCTGGTCCAGATGTTCAATAATCGCCTGCTCAAACTCATCCTGCCCAGATCGATCAAGCCTCAAACCGTGCTCGCGGACGCGGAATACCAGGAATTGCTCGAAATGGCGTATCAGCAGGGAACGCTCGCGCAGTCGGAAAAGGAGATCATTTTGCAGATCATCAGTCTCGACCGCAAAGAGGCCAAGGATGTCATGAAGCCGCGTTCGATGATGGCCGCCATTCCGGACGATCTGAGCGTGGAAGAGATGATCGAAGCGGCGCGCAAGCATCGTCATCGGCGCCTGCCCATTTACGACGAGACTCCGGACACCATTGTCGGGGTGTTGAACGCTCAGGCGCTCTTGCTCGATCCGCACGCGGATTTGGCCGAGGTGATCGAATTTCCGTCATTCGTTCCGGAAACGATGAATCTGCTGCAATTGCTCAAAAGCCTGCAGCGACAGCGGCGCGGCCTGGCCATTGCCCTGGACGAATACGGCGGCACGGCGGGCCTGGTCACGGTCGAGGATATTATCGAGGAGGTGGTGGGAGAAATTCGCGACGAGCATGAGCAGGAGGAATTCGTCTTTGAACGGCTGGCTCCGGGTCGGTGGCGGGTCAGCGGCACGATGCGGTTGGACGATTTTGCGCGCGAGTACCCGTCACTCGGAGACGTGCCCGAAGTCGATACCATGGGCGGATTGTTGATGTCGTTGACGGAAGTGGTGCCTGCGGCGGGCCAATCGGCCACCTTCCGCGGTCTGCGATTGACGGCGCAAACGGTGGACGAACGCCGCGTGCGGGAACTCCTGGTCGAGACAAAGAAGACGGCATGAGCGCGTTTTTTCCATTCATCTTTGTGGCGTGTCTGGCGGTGTCATTTCTCCTGTCAGGCATGGAAGCGGGCGTGTTCGCCTTAAGCCGGATTCGGATCCGGCAACAGATGCGGGCGGGGAACCGGCGGGCGCGGGTCCTCTATGAGTATCTCGATCATCCGGAGAATTTTCTCTGGACGATTCTGGTCGGGAATACGTTGGCGAACCTGCTGGTGTTCAGCATTTCGGTGCTCTGGCTGCACATGTGGCTGGGCGGTTTGCTCCAACTGTTCTGGATGGCGTTCATTGCGGTGGTGCTGGTGTTTTATGCCCTGATCGAGCTTCTGCCCAAGATGATTTTCCGGATGTATCCGAACCGCCTCTGCATGTCGATGGCGCTGCCCTTCCGGGTGATTCATCTGGGCGTGCGGCCCTTGGTTTGGCTGATGGCGGTGCTTTCGAAATGGGTCATGCGCTTTTCGAAGGGGAAAAGGTTCACCGGCCATTTGTTCGGCAATCGCGATGAACTTCGCTTGGTCATGCAGGAATCAGCCCATGGTTTTACCTCCGAGGAAAAGGTCATGATCAATCGGGTGCTGGATTTGCAGAACCTGACCGTGCGCGAGCTGAGTATCCCGATGGCAAAGGTGGTCACCGTATCGGCCAACACGCCCGTGAGCGAGCTGCTGGAAATCTGCCGGCAGAAGGGCCTGCGACGGCTGCCGGTCTGGGACAAAGCCGAAGGGGAATCGGGACGGCGCATCATCGGGCTGGTCAACGTCAGCGCTTTGATCTACGAATCGAATCTGGATACAAGGAAGGTGGCGGGCGATTTTGTGACTCCGGCGCCGTATTTGGGACAGGAAACCCGGGTGGAAGTGGCCATGCGCAGGATGCAGCGGCGCGGGCAGCGGTTGGGAATCGTGGTGGGGGCGGATGGCCTGGAGCTGGGCATTGTCAGTTTGCAGGACATTTTAAATTTCATGTTCGGCGAAGTGAGCCTGTAGTCTCGATTGTAATGGATGCGGACCGGATCATCTGGATTGCGCTCAAGCTGCTCCTGGTGCTGTTCCTTGTTTTGTTGAACGGGTTCTTCGTCGCGGCGGAATTCGCCATCGTCAAGCTTCGGGAAACCCAACTCGGCACGCTGATCGCCAAAGGCCATCGCCGGGCAAAGGTGGCGCGGCGGCTGGTCGAGAATCTGGACGCGTCGCTCAGCGCCACTCAACTCGGAATCACGCTTGCCAGTCTCGGTCTGGGCTGGGTAGGCGAACCGGTCTTTGCTTCGCTGCTTGAGCCGGTCATGAAGTGGCTGCAAATTGAATCGCCCGAATTCCAGCACACCATCGCCTTCGTTGTCGGCTTTTCCATCATTACTTTCCTGCACATCGTGGTGGGAGAGCTGGCGCCGAAATCACTGGCTATTCAAAAACCGCTGCCGACCTCGCTCTGGATTGCCCGGCCATTGCTCTGGTTTTACAAGGCATCCTATCCGTTCATCTGGCTGTTGAATGGCGCTTCGCTCTGGTTGCTGCGACGGGTCGGAATCGAGCCGGCCAGCGAGGCCGAACTCGCGCATTCGGAAGAAGAATTGCGGTTGCTGATTGCGACACACGGGCAGCCCGGCGTTTCCACGTTGGGGCGGCAGGTGGTTTTGAACGCGCTCGATTTGCAGCGGCGGATCGCGCGCGACGTGATGCGGCCACGCCAGGAGATCGTGGCGCTGGATGTCAATGCCAGTCTGACCGAATGCCTGGAAGTCGCGGAAAAAACGCGGTTCTCACGCTTCCCCTTGTGTGAAGGCGAGGACCTGGATCGGATCCTCGGGGTGGTGCATTTGAAGGACCTTTTCGCCATGCGCCTGCGGACCAAACGGGCGGCTGATCTCGTGCCTCTGGCGCGCAAGGTTATCTACGTTCCCGAGACCGCGCGGCTTGAGAAGCTGTTGCAACTGTTTCTCGAGCGAAAGCTGCACCTGGCCATCGTGGTTGATGAGTATGGCGGGACCGTGGGAATGGTGACTCTGGAAAATATTCTCGAAGAACTGGTGGGGCAGATTCAGGACGAGTTCGATCAGGAAGTGCCGTTGCTGGTCAAGACGGGCGAAGAGACGTGGCAATTGCAGGGAACGCTTCCCTTGCACGACCTGGCCGAGTTGGTCGGGGAACATCTGGGAGAGGAAGGCGTCAGCACCACCAGCGGCTGGGTCACGCATCAGCTCGGCGGTTTCCCTCACGAGGGAGATGTGCTGACACTGGGTAATTTTGAGTTGCGCGTCGAGGAAATGGATGGCCCGCGGGTGGCGAGGTTG
>CAZCUL010000410.1:0-3123 GCA_964501475.1 uncultured Verrucomicrobiota bacterium
CGCCAGTGGAGGCCTATTTGCGGGTGATCGAAGAGCCGGTGCTGCGGCTGACCAGCGTTGATCTTGGCGCCACTGTCGATATCTCGCATCTGGCGGAGATTTTCGACTTTGCCAGGGATTATCTCGGCTTACTGAAGGCGGCCATCATCGCGAGCGGAATCGTTCCGCCGGGGATTGAAGGAAGCGGACACAGCCTGGCCGAGCTTTTGGCCCAAATTGTCGGAGCCGGACGCGGGTTGGAAGTGGCGAGCAACGTGAACAACATCCCGAAAGGCTCCCGTCTGGCTGTTTCCACAAACCTGCTCGCGGCGCTCATTTCCGCCTGCATGCGGGCGACAGCGCAGGCGGCCTCGCTGACCGGTTCGCTCGAGGAACACGAAAGGCGGCTGGTGCTGGCGCGGGCCATTCTGGGCGAATGGCTGGGTGGCTCGGGCGGCGGCTGGCAGGACAGCGGCGGGGTCTGGCCGGGAATCAAGCTGATCGAAGGCGTCTTAAGTGGCGCAGGCGATCCGGAGGCCGGACTGAGCCGGGGACGGCTCATGCCGCGGCATGCGGTTTTTGGGCGCGGTGAGATTTCGGATGAAGCCCGGCAGGGCTTGCAGGAAAGTTTGGTGCTGGTGCACGGCGGCATGGCGCAAAACGTGGGGCCGATTCTCGAAATGGTGACGGAGAAGTACCTGTTGCGGAGCGCGGCGGAATGGACCGGCCGGCAGAAAGCGCTTGGGATTCTGCAGGAGATATTGGAGGCGCTGCGGGAAGGCGACATTCGGAAGATCGGCGCTGCCACCACCCGGAACTTTGGAGGGCCGATTCAATCAATTATTCCCTGGGCCACCAATCACTATACCGAGACTCTGATCGAAAGGGTGCAGGCCGAATTTGCGGAGCGGTTTTGGGGTTTCTGGATGCTCGGAGGCATGTCCGGCGGCGGCATGGGATTCATTTTTGATCCCCGGCAAAAGATGGCCGCGCAGGATCGGATGCAGCGGATCATGTCGGCAACGAAGCGGGAGCTGCAACACGCCTTGCCTTTCGCCATGGAACCGGTGGTCTATGATTTCGCCATCAACGAGCGCGGGACAGACGCGGACCTGTTGGAGGACACGGATGGCCTCATGCCCCCGAACTACTACGCGCTGGTCGTGCCGGGACTTTTGCGACAGGAACGAAACGCTCTTTCCCAATTGCGCCGGCTGGAACTGGACAAATTCGGCGCGGCTTGCCGGACCCGGCCGGAATTGAGCGGAATGGTCCAGACTCTTTTTGATGTGCTGCTGCCGCGAGGCAGAAACGACGGCCGCGGCGAGGAGTCGCTAAACGCCTTGCTCGAGGGGCACGGATTTGATCGCGCGCAACACGAACAAATCCGCGCGGACCTGAAAGAGGGGCGTATCGGCCTGGCGCAAAACCGGCTCCCAGCGAGCGCCACCATTGAGGAAGTGCGAGCCGAAGACATCCTCGATGTGACCGGCGGCGCAACCGCCCCGGTCCCGAACGCCGCGCCGGGCGTCTCTCCGGGCGAGACCCCTGACAAGGCCAGGACACGAACCGGGACGGCCGGCGGGGCCTGCGCCAGCGAGACGCTGGCGCCACTGCGCGCGCGGGGATGGGAGGCATTGCAGAGGGGCGAAGTCGCCGTCATCACCCTGGCGGCGGGCGCCGGCAGTCGTTGGACCCAGGGAGCGGGTGTGGTCAAAGCGCTGCAACCATTTTGCAAATTGGGGGGAAGGCATCGCAGCTTCGTCGAAGCGCATCTGGCCAAAAGCCGGCGGACCTCACGTGACGCCGGGACCTGGCTGCCGCATGTTTTCACGACGAGCTACCTCACGCATGCGCCGGTGGCGGAGTTTTTAGAGCGGGAACGCAATTATCGCTATGAAGGGCCGGTCTTGCTGTCGCCGGGGAAGGCGGTCGGTTTGAGGCTGGTTCCGATGGTGCGCGATTTGCGATTTGCCTGGGAGGAAATGCGGCAGCAAATGCTGGACGAACAGCAGCAGAAAGTCCGGGACAGCCTCCGCGCGGCGCTGATTCATTGGGCGCGGGCCGCCGGTGAGGCCAGCGATTACACCGACAACCTTCCGCTGCAATGCCTCCATCCGGTCGGGCATTGGTACGAGGTTCCAAACCTCTTCCGCAATGGTGCGCTGGCCCGATTGCTGACGGACCGACCGCAGTTGAAACATTTGCTCCTGCACAACATCGATACCCTGGGAACCGATGTCGATCCCATCCCGCTCGGCGCCCATATTCATTCCGGGGCGTGCCTTACCTTTGAGCTCATTCCCCGGCGCATCGATGATCGCGGAGGCGGGCTGGCTCGCGTGAATGGCCGTGTGCGATTGGTGGAAGGCCTGGCCATGCCGCGCGAAGAAGAGGAATTCAAGCTTTCCTATTACAACACCATGACGACCTGGATCGATTTGGACAAGCTGCTGCGCGCCTTCGGACTGACGAGGCAGGACATTCTTTCCGGCGGCGAGCAGGCGCCGATTTCGGAGCGGACGCCGGCCCGTGAAAAGATTGCAGCCGCCACCCGCGCGCTGGCCGCCAGGATGCCAACCTACGTTACTCTCAAGGATGTGAAAAAGCGGTGGGGTCACGGCCAGGAGGATGTTTTCCCGGCCACGCAGTTTGAGAAACTTTGGGGCGATATGAGCGGGCTCTCGGAAATCGAGAGCTGTTATCTGGTCGTCTCCCGGTTGCGAGGGCAGCAACTCAAGGATCCCGCGCAATTGGACGGCTGGCTTCGGGACGGATCGGCCGCCTACCTGGAGAGTTTGTGCCAATGGGAATGAGATCCCCATTGGCTGCTACTTCAGTTCTTTGACGAAGATATTTGCGAACTGAATGGGATCGCCGTGGTGCTGCAAGGCGATTGGGCCTCGCGCGGGCACGCCCGGCAAGCGGGCATTTTCGATCACGGTCTTCCCGTTCAGGACCACCGTCAGCCGGTCGCCGCGCATGGTGATGACGAAGCGATTCCACTGTCCCACCGGCTGGTCTGCTTTCACCTTCGGCGTGACAGCGGCGCGAACTTCGGCGGGCATGTTTTCGTCTCGTCGATAACCCCAGACCTCGCCTGAACCCGCCGGCCAACACCAGATGTTGATCTGGCTTTTGGAA
>CAZCUL010000411.1:0-2696 GCA_964501475.1 uncultured Verrucomicrobiota bacterium
ACCGACTTGCTGCTCCACGAATTGCCGACCGGCGTCGAGCGGAGAGGCGGGGCGGCGGTTCGTCTCCACCGATTTGTTAGCCTGCCATCTCATGCCCTTTCAATACTTCTCGAACGGATCTGCACAAATCCTAATAAGGCGAACCTCGCCGTTGGTGAGCAGACTCCACTCGCGCCACGAATAAATGTATCGAACGCTCGGTGAACCCTCCGGCACATCACCCTCTGCAACTTTGATGACAGCTGTCCCGTTCGTCGCGTCCAAGCTGTGAATCTGGCTGACCCAACGTCTCCGCGGACTACCGGCCTGAAAATCCGCCTGCGAGATGACGATGTGGTCGTGCCATGCGCCGCCTGAATTCGTGCGCCACACGAGCGAATCGAAATCAAACGACTGACGACTCTGGAGCACATCAACAACGGACCCAATCTTTCGGTCCACTCGCGCAAGGCGATTGCTGCCTGTCGCATCATTAATCTCCTCCTGCGTGACACGCGAACTGCAGCCGCAAAAGAAGAGGCACAGGACTGGAATAACGGCACGCATAGTAGGCTAACGTCTCAGATCAGGCACAGCCGCCGAAGCGGGACTCAGCCTGCAACAACGGTGTTCAAGTTTCATAAATCGGTCAACTGCCCGGCGCGGCGGCTGTTGCCTGCAGCGGATTGTTGGCCGCCTCGCGACGCGCGTGTCGAACCAGCATCCATAAACCGACTGCCGCGACGATCAACAAGACCGGAAAATCTATGCGGTAATTTACCTGCAAAGCTCCATCGACGACACCTCCGTAGGTCCTATACGGAAGTAATGGCCGCGCTCTGATGGCACGCATTACAAGGAGTACAAAAGGCTCAAGGAAAATCGCGGCAAGAAGAATCCAACCGCGTTGCCGATGATGGCGGAACAGAAGGATGCAACACCAGATCGCCAAGAGGGCAACCACGAAGTGCAGCAAATGCGAGGTAATCGCCACAAAATGCAGCGAATTCATGAGTATCGGGAAAGTTTCCATTTCGGCCAACATTTATTAATCAACCGAAAAGTTTTTCTCTTTATCAGAAATCACCGTTAACGATAGCGGTTTTCGGTTTTTGTGGGACTGATAAATCGAACTTTCCACTCTTGCCTCCAGATTGGTCTTTGATAATCAATCGTCAAGGTCGTTGTTGGGGGAATTGGCTCCAGGATTTTGGCTTGCTGATAAACGAAAAATCCGGGGCGTTTATTAGACCAGCAAAAGCGAAAAGGGACCAATCGGCTCGCGACTTCGTCTGCTGGGCGCAAAGGCAGAAGCCGCGACCGGTCTGGTGTGAAGGTGAGTCGGTAAGGCGGGCAACCCGAAGGGTTGGCAGATGGTAGCCGGAGGTCGGAGCAGCGCGAAGACCTCCGCTACCTGCGGAAATGAGCATGCACCCCAAAAAGGGGGTGCCAGATGTCGTCATGCCTTTCAGGCAAACCTGCCAAAGAAATGTGAAGGGCGGCCGCACATATCCACATATCCACGCCGGGGAATTGCCAAAACTTCTGGCACCCGCTTTGGGGTGCATTTTTTATTACGCGCTACCGGAGGTCTCCGCTGCGCTTCGACCTCCGGCTACCGTCTGGCACCGCTTTACGGTGGGGGTGGACGGCAGCGTTCCCTCTCTTCCGCCCGAGAGCGGAGGTAGGGAGTGGAATGTGACGTTCCGTTGTGGCTCGTGTGCGCGGCTTAGTTGATGATGCTTGTCGTTTTGTTTCGCTCGTCCCTGAGTTGATTTGTCCTGTCCGTGGCGTAATTGGTCGTGTGAATGGCGCCGTTGGTGGTGTCCGCGACAAGGTTGAGGCTGTCCGCGGCGTCGATTGTGCCGTCCGTGACGCGGCTACTCCTGTTCGCGGCCGCGGCGTGTTGTGTCCGCGGCGCCATACGTCGTGTCCGCGGCGTGGTGGGTCGTGTCAATGGTGTCGCACGAGGCGTCATTCTAACAAAACACGGGCTGAGCAATCTCGGAGCTTGGCTTGAGCCTGTCCCAGCAAGACCGCCCTGGGAGCGCCGGCATCATGGCGGCGAGCCGCTTCAAACTGGCCGACAGGGATGTCAGCGGTCCAGGCTCATGGTAGTTTCCAAGATTCCAGGATCGGCGCATGAACCCGCGTTTTAATACGGTGTCGGTGCGACGGAAGAACAGTGACAATTGGCGTGTCGCAGAGCGCTTAGTAGCCCGGTTCTGGCACGGACGGCTTTGCAGAGCATCAAATGCATCAAGCTTGGCACTCAACGCATTCCATTTAGATTGGTTGACCGCGTAATCGTGAAGGGAACCGAGATTTTCGCTGGCGGCATTGAGCATTTCGCGGCAGCGGGACGAGACACTGACATCACGGCCTCGGGTCGTTGGCAGTTGAGGCGATGCGCCGGCAAGAATGCCGGCGATACTGCCGGCTGGAAAGCCACCGCGAGGTAGCGCGATATTCCTGTCGGCATCACCTGGGAAGGGCGAAGCAATAGAACATGTCGCCCCGTTTCGTGCCGGGCTTGCCGCCGCCGCCGGCGGCGATGACCACGTATTGGCGGCCGTCGATCTCGAAGGTCGCCGGCGTCGCGTAGCCGCCATATTCCATTTGGAATTCCCAGAGCAGTTCGCCCGTCTCCTTGTCGTAGGCGTGAAAGCGCTCGTCCATCGAGGCGCCAATGAAGACCAACCCGCCCTTGGTCACAA
>CAZCUL010000412.1:0-20587 GCA_964501475.1 uncultured Verrucomicrobiota bacterium
ACCCGTTCGCGCTGCAGCATGAGCGGCACTTCGTAAATGGAGTGATCGACATCCTTCTCTTCCACGACGCCTTCGTAGGGGACGTTGCAAAAGAGCGAGATTTTCTGGCGCAACTCCTTGTTCAACGGGCGTTCGCAGCGGCAGACTACAATCTGCGGCGTGATACCGATTTCGCGCAGCTTGGCCACCGATTGCTGGGTCGGCTTGGTCTTGAGTTCGCCCGCGGCTTTGATGAAAGGGACGTAGGTCACGTGAACAAAAAGGGCGTTGTTGTAGCCGACATCCAATGCAAATTCGCGGATTGCTTCCAGAAAGGGCAGGCCTTCGATGTCGCCGGTGGTGCCCCCGATCTCGGTGATGACCACGTCGGCGTTGCTCTGTTCGGCGACCTGGTGAATGCGGTTTTGGATCTCGTCCGTTACGTGGGGGATCACCTGCACCGTCTTGCCCAGGTAATCTCCCCGCCGCTCCTTATCCAGCACGGTCTGATAGACCTGGCCGCTGGTCAGATTATGAAAGCGGGTCAGCTTCGTGCTGGTGAAACGTTCGTAATGGCCCAGATCGAGATCGGTCTCCGCGCCATCATCCAGGACATAGACTTCTCCGTGCTGAAAGGGGCTCATGGTCCCCGGATCGACGTTGAGGTAAGGATCAAACTTTTGCAGTGTGACCTTGAGCCCGCGACTTTCGAGGAGCGTGCCGATGGACGCGGCCGTCAAGCCCTTGCCCAGGGAACTCACCACGCCGCCCGTTACAAAAATGAATTTCATGGGAAAGCCGCTTAAAGAACGTCAGGAACGTTAAAAGCGTTAAAACAGTTGAAAGGTTAAAAAGTGAAAAGGTGAAACCGCTGGTCGGATTGCGCGGGTCCGGCCGTCTTACCCGCCTCTAACCTTTTAACCACACAATTTTTAACCGTTATAACCTTCTAAACCTTTCAACATCTTCTCCACCCGCGCCGCATCCTCGGGTGTATCCACGCCCACGCTCTCATGACTGACCTGGACCACGGCAATGGGAATGCCATTTTCCAACGCCCGCAACTGTTCCAGCTTTTCCGCCCGCTCGAGCGGCGAGACCGGCAATTTCACCAGCCTCAGCAGCGTGTCCCGCCGATACCCGTAAAGCCCCAGATGTTTCAAAAAAGGAAACGCCGCCAACTGCTCGGAACCACTGGCGGCATCTCGGACATACGGAATCGTACGCCGCGAGAAATATAGAGCCCGGCCGGAGGCGTTGACAACGACTTTTACGACGTGAGGATTGTCCAATTCGCCGGGATCGTTCAAGCGCGTCGCCGCCGTGGACATCTCGCAGCCAGCCAGCGCTTTGGCCACGGCCTCGATGGCCGCCGGATCGATCAGGGGTTCGTCTCCTTGAATGTTGACGACCGCATCGCACTCCTTCCGCGCCGCCACTTCGGCAATCCGGTCCGTGCCGCTGGGATGTTCGGGTAAAGTCATTTCTACCGGGCACAATTTCATTGCCAGGTCCGCAATGCGCGCGTCATCCGTCGCCACAACCAGTTCATGAAGGATGCGCGCCTGGAGGCATCGCTCGATGACGTGTTGCAGCAACGGCTTGCCGGCTATCCGGACCAGCGCCTTGCCCGGAAAACGCGTTGAAGCGTAACGGGCGGGGATGATTCCTATGACCTTCATGCAATCCTTGCCCTTTGGGCATCTGCCACGATCCATTCTCCTGCCGCGGACAGATCATCCACCACCACGGCGCCCGAGACTTTGCCGCTGCGTTCCACTTCCGCCCCGTAGCCGGTTCGAACCAGCAAACTCTCTTTCACACCGGCATTCCAACCGCACTCGAGGTCGATCAATTTGTCGCCCACCATGTAGCTTTGCGGCAGATCGATTGCGAACTCGTCCCGGGCGTCAAACAGGAACTGCGGCGAAGGTTTTCGGCCGCGGCTCGGGGCTTCCGGGGCCTCCGGGGCCACATAGATTTTTGCAAGGTGAACGCCGAACCTTCCGAGTTCACGATTCAGGTGAGCGTGAACCACGTCCACGTCTGCCATGGTGAAATAGCCGCGTCCGACGCCGGATTGGTTGGTCACCAAAAACAGGACCAGGCCGTAATCCTGCAACCGGCGCAACGCTCCCACCGCTCCGGGCAAGAACACCACTTCGCTGGGACGATGCAAGTAGTCCTTCTCCTCGATGAGCGTTCCATCGCGATCCAGGAAAACAGCGCGTTTCATGAGGTCAACCTGGAGGAACAGCTTAGGGCGGCCCCGCTTGATGGAAAGAAGAATCCGCCCAGGGCGCCGCGCATCGGGCGCAACCTGGCCATGCCACCCGCGGCGCAAAGATGAAATCTGCTCCGAAATCGTCGCGCAGCGCGCGAATTTGCCGGAGCGCGGCTGCCCCCAGCCGCAGACTCGAACTGCGAAAGACGCTTGGGGAGCGTATCGCGAATTCCCAATCTGACTGTTATACTTCCTGCCGCGCTGAATCTCCGCATCGCATGGAGAAAGCCAAACCCGTCGCGCTTTGCTTGCCACCGCAGTCCAAAATCGGGCCCCGTCGCAGCAGGGCTCGACATCCGCCGCGGCCTGCTCCAAGCTCGGGCTATGAAAAAAATCCTTTTCACTGCCTGCATCAGTCTGGCTTGGGGGGCCATTCACGCGGCAGAACCGGTGTCGCTTTTTGACGGCAAGACGTTCAAGGGTTGGGAAGGCGACACGAATAAAAGCTTTCGCATCGAGGACGGGGCCATTGCAGGAGGGTCGTTGACAGAGCGGGTTCCGCGAAATGAATTCCTCTGCACCACTCGGCCTTATACGAACTTTGTTTTGCGTTTGAAGTTCAAACTCGTCGGCTCGGGCGCGAATGCCGGCGTGCAAGTGCGGACCAAGCGTATCCCGAATCACCATGAGGTCAGCGGATATCAGGCTGACATGGGCGACCCGAGCTGGTGGGGCGCACTTTATGACGAGTCCCGCCGCAATCGCGTCCTGGCAAAGCCCGACATGGAAAAGCTGGAAAAGTCGCTGAAACGCGATGATTGGAACGAGTATGTGATCCGCTGCGAAGGCAAGCGGATCGTCCTTTCGATAAACGGAGTCCAAACCGTCGATTATACCGAACCCGACGAATCGATTCCCCAACAAGGGGTCATCTGCCTGCAAATTCATGGCGGTCCGCCCAGCGAAGCCTGGTACAAGGACATCACCATTGAGGAATTGCCGTAATTCGGCCCCTGCATTCCACGCGATTCCGAATCAGGTCAAAGCCAAACCGGGAGCGATCTCAGCATCCAGGCTTGTCGTCTCCGCCTGCCGCGCCCACTTCAACTCCGCCAGAAGCGCGATCATGGCGGCGTTGTCTGTGCAAAGGCTCCTTTCCGCCAGCCGCAGTGAAAGTCCGGCCGCCCCGCAAGCGACCGCCAGTTCCGTTCGCAAAGCGCTGTTGCAGGTCACGCCTCCGGAGGCCGTCACGCAATGAACACCGACCCGCCGCGCGGCCCGCACGGTCTTTGCCACCAGGACTTCGACGATGGCCGCTTGCACGCTGGCGCAGAGGTCCCGCACTGCTTGCGGCTCTTTCACGAGGGCTGGATTCTTTTGCAGGAAGTAGCGAACCGAGGTCTTGAGACCGGCAAAGCTGAAATCGTCTCCTTCGTCTTGAAGCATTGGCCGGGGAAACTTGTAGGCGTCTCGGTTTCCGCCCTGCGCCAACCGGTCCATCTCAGGTCCGCCCGGATAGGGCAGTCCCAGGAGCTTGCCCGTCTTATCGAAACATTCCCCGGCGGCGTCATCGACCGTGGCCCCCAGAACGTGTTGGTCCAGCAACGCCCGGACATGAACGAGCAAAGTATGCCCGCCGCTAACAATGAGGGAGACGTTGGGCTCGAATTGATCGAACCGGGCAGTGAGCGGTTGTCCGCCGACCCAGGGCGAATAGAGGTGGGCTTCGTGATGGTTAATGCCCAAAAACGGCTTTCGCAAGACAAAGGCGAGCGCTTGCGCCGCGCGAAAGCCAATCAGCAAAGCGTTCGGCAAACCGGGGCCTTGTGTCGCGGCAATGCCGTCCAGTTCCCTGATGCTGACATCCGCCTCGCGCAATGCTCGTTGCGCCACGGGAAGCCAATTGCGCAAATGCTCGCGCGTAGCCAGTTCAGGCACAACCCCGCCGTATTCGGCGTGCAACTCAATTTGCGAGGAAATGACGTTGGCAAGCACGCGGCCGTCGCGCACCGCGGCCACGCTGGTTTCATCGCAGGAAGTTTCGATGGCCAGAACAATCATGGGTCGGTAGCCGGGAAATCAAATGCTGACCTCGATTCCACGATCCTCGCTAGACTGCGATACGGATCGCGGGACTTGCCCCGCTCCAACCGCACATGTCGGAAGGACGCGGGCTCTTCAGCAAGTCGCGGGATTGGCCCGGCTTGCGGCAAGTCTTTCGAGATTGGGGGAAGGCCGCGCTGCGGCGTTCTCCCAGTCAGATTACTTGGACGCGACTTTTTCCTCTGGCTGGGTCTTGTCCGACTTCTCGTGGCGCTTGCTGTAAAGGGTGATGCCTTTAAGCAGGTCCATGGCGCGCTCGAGCTGTGGATCGCGCGCGTTTCGAACCCGGTCCCGCTCGCTTTCGGGCAGGGACTCGATGCCGCCGGGCGTGCGTTTCAGGAAGACGTCGCGCTCCTCCTCGTCGCTCATGGGCACAATGATGTCCGGCGTGATTCCGCGTTCATGAATCACCTTGTGACTCGGTGTGTAGTATTTGGCGGTGGTCAAGCGCAACGCGGAACCATCGGGCAAAGGCAAAATGCTTTGGACAGACCCTTTGCCAAAGGTCTGCTCGCCCACGACCAATGCCTTGGCGATGCCCAGGCCGGTCGCGTCCTGCAAACAACCGGCCACGATCTCGGAGGCGCTGGCGCTGCCGCCGTTGACGAGAATCACCATGGGCAGGTCCGGATGCTTGTTCCGCCCGGTGGCACGATATTCAGAACGGTGCCGGCCATCACGGCCTTCAGTCGAAACGACCAGTTGGCTGCGTGGCAGAAACTTCTCGCAAACCTGCACGGCTTGATCGAGGAGGCCGCCGGGATTGCCGCGGAGGTCCAGGATCAAGGATTCCATCCCTTTGGCTTCGAGTTTTCGCAGCGCCTTTTCGAGATCGCCCGCTGTGGGCTCTCCAAACTGGGCCAGACGCACATACCCGATATTGTCTTCGCTGAGCGGAAATTCGTTTCGCCCATCGATGTCCTTGACGGTGTCCACCCTGATCTGCTCCCGGACGAGGTCGAAGTCCTTCGCCTCGCCAGTGGAGGGACGGAGGATGGTAATGGAAACCTCTGAGCCGGGCGCGCCCCGCAGCTTCTTGACGGCGTCCTGCAGGGTCAGCTTTTCCGCGCTTTTGCCATCGATCTTGATGATCCGGTCCCCGGAGAGAATGCCCGCTCGGAAACCAGGCGTGTCGTCCATGGGCGCGACCACTGTCACGAAGTTGTCCTTCATGGAGATCACGATGCCGACGCCGCCGAATTCGCCCTGGGTTTCCTGGCGGAGCTCATGGTATTTGCTCGAGTCCATGAACTCGCTGTGCGGGTCGAGCGTGTTCAGCATCCCTTTGAGCGCGCCGTGGATCAGCTCCTGATAGGTCAGATTGTCCCCGTCCACATAGTCCTTGCGGACGCGGTCGAGGACGATCGAGAAGAGTTTGAGATTCGGATAAGGCTCGTCCTTTTCCGCGCCCTGGACTGAGCTGAAATAAATCTGGGCCCCGACCAACAAATTGAGGCCAAGGGCAGCCGTTAGAACACCATACAGGAAACGTCGTTTCATAAGGCAGCGAGTTGTTGGTCGCAACAGTAAGTTGGCCGGGCCACATTGGCAAGGCTGCCATTCGTTTTTTGGGAACAACGGTAACAACACCGGGGGGATTTTTCGGGTCCGCTTCGGCTTTCCCGGTAGCGGACAGTCGTAGGTTTTCGGGCGCTCTTGCGCGCTACTGCGGCCTTTGAAAGAAAAGTGCGCCCCTGGCCTTGGTCTTGCGCCGGAAGATTTTGTCGCCGCATGCGACGTAAAGGTACTCCAGGTTCGGCCCGGCGAAGGCCACGCTCACCAGCGGTTTATTTTGCGGCCTGGCAATGACCCCGCCCAAACGCCCGGTCGCATCGAACATCTGCAACCCAACCGCTGAAGTGACGTAATAGCGGCCTTCGCTGTCGGTGGTCATGCCGTCGCCATTGGCCGTTTCCGGCTTCTCGAGGGGTGCGCGCAGGGTCATATAGGGCGCCTTGAAACTCAGATCGCCTTCCGGCCCGATGCGAAAGACCCATACGTTCGTGCCGCGGTAGTCCGAGACTGCCAGCGTTCCCTGATCCGGGGAAAGGGAGATGCCGTTGGGCGCATTAATTCCCGTATCGACTGCGCGCACGATGCCGTTGCGAATGAGAGTGACCTGTTTTTTGCCGGTCTCCGTGAAGTAAATGTCTCCCTTATGCGTGACAACCAGATCGTTGGGCTGGACTTCATCGGCCAAAACGCTCGTTCTCCCTGACGGCACTTCAATGGCGATGATCTGTTTCCCGGGCGCCTGGGTGCAGGCGTGAAGGCGGCCATCCGGTCCGAACTTCAATCCGCTTATGCGCGGCATGCCCTTGATAAAGGAGGTGACCTCGCCGGCACTATCGATCCGGTAGATGGTTTCGCCAGCAGCCACATCGGCGAAGTAAAGATTGCCCGCGGCATCGGCGCAGCAGCCGTCCGTGAACTTGTAACCCTCGGCGGCAACCTCCCAGTTCTCGCCATCGATCAACACTTTGGACAGCGCCATGTCGCCCGCGAAATTTTGCGGGCGCGCCAGAACGACGGATGCGAGCAATGCCAGCAGCGAAAGAAACCGGGAATTCATTCCGGCGCTGTTTTAAAAGAGGGCTTTCAGCTTCGCCAGCCTCATTTGTGCGACATGGAGATGAAGGCGGAGTTGTCTGGTGTTGCGACCCGGGCCAATGCCCCGCGAGCGCCGCTGGCGATTTCACTGGTGGCGTGGTCGAGCACTGTGCTCCAGTGCTCATGCAGGCCCGCATCATGGCTCGGCCGGAGGCTTTGGTTTTTCCCCGGAGGAGGAAAGATGATTCGTTGCGACTGCTTGGTCGTGGGCGCAGGGCGTTCCTTACAAATCTGAGGGCTGCATCAGGATTCCATCACGGCAAGGGCGGGGCGTCGTGGGTGCTGAAGGTGAACATTCTGCTTGTGCCCGTCTGGTCTTTCTCCACATAGATCATGCGAATCTTCTTTGCCTCCAGTTCCTGGAGGAGAGCAGGGTCGATGCCTTCTTCAAGATGCGGCTCGAACAGGTAGTACTCGTGGGCTTGGCGGTGATCTCCGTTCCACGATTGGGAGAAGAACCCGCGCAGCACCATCGGCTGGGAGGTCAGTCCCGAAATGCGTGTTTCCTCGAATCGCAACAGCGGCGGCTCGCCAGCCCATAGTACGTCGCGCACGAGATAGTATCTCGAGGTGATAGTGACGTTGGTCGGTCCGCTGCCGCCCTGGTCGTACTCGAGGATCTTCAACACTTCATGGATTGAGTTGGTTTCCAGTGGGGCCAGAACGCTGTCACCGATACCCGACTCGACGTAGCTGGCGGCCAGACTGATTGGAAACTCGAATGCGCGGAGAGGATCCATTCGCGGGGATACCCGGGCTGAGCCCAAACCTATGGTCAACGTGCAGTTTGCCGGCCCGACGGCCGAGTTCATCTGCCATGAGTAGATCGCCTCCGGCCGTTCTGGCACCTCCTCCTCCACGCGGTAGCTGAGGTTGCTGAACCCGAAGAGGGTGTTGGTGACGACGCGGTTTCCGCTGATCCACTCAACCATGGCGAGCGTAAAAAAGCCAGCGACAAGGTTGCTGGCAACCAACTGGACATTGGGGGTCTCGAAGGTCCACCGGGACTTCAGCCGATGCACCGACAGCAGGCCCGAGCCGTAGGTGGGCTGGAGCGTAGCGTAAGCGCGCCGTTCGTTCAGCAGATACGGGGCAATCGGCGCGGGCTCGACCGGCGACGGCACCTCCCGGATTTGCTTCACCTCGAGAATGCCTGGCTGGAGTTTTTTGTACTCGAAATCGAGCACGACGCCGCGTTTGAAGTAGGCGCTCGCGGCCAGGAAAACCATGCGACTGAGATCCTGATAATCCGTGGGCCAGGTCATCACGTTTTGTCCCAGGGGCACGAGGTTGGACGGTCTGACCAAACCGATGAAACTGCCGGTGGACTGACGGGCGATAACTTCCTCTGGAATGGAGTTCCCATCGGGATTGGTGATCGATACGGCTCCCAGTTGAGATACAAGGTAGGCAACATCACCCCCGTCGCTTATGCGAGTTTGCACTGTGGCAACGCCATTGGCCATCTCGGTCTCGTCGGGCGCCGAGTAATGCACCAGCAGGCCCATGCCCGCTTCAGCCTCGTTGACGTTCAGGCGCAGCCGTTCCAGAAATGCGTTGTCGTTGTAGAAGCTGGCATAGACGCGCCGGATCGCCCGGAACACGCCGCGTTCGCCATCTTCGCTCGGATCGCAAACGCTCGGCCCGGAGGTGTTACCGTCGAGATCGTCGCCGCTGCAACCGCTGAAGCTGTCGTAAAGACCCGCGCCGCTAAAATAATCCGAATCCTCCACGTTGCTTGAGCTGCGGAAACGGATGTTCCGATTGGTGGCGAAGGGCGACAACGCGGCGAGAATCGTCTGCTGCTGGGTCGCCGAGAACTGCGTTTGGTTGCGGATTCGCGAGCGGATAGTGTCCAACTCCGCCTTCACTGCCGCGACGTCAGGCGGATACGTGAAGCGGGACAGGCGGTTGGAAATCTCGGCGCGCAAGGTGAGCCCGCCGCCCATCACCTGGTCCATGAAATCGTCCCAGAGATCCATGGAAATGGCGAGCGAGGGCGTCGGCGAGTTGGTGGGCAAGACGCGGCGCAACAGGCCGAAGTTGGCGGCTTTGCCGCCGAAGAAGCGGGCGTCATCGGGCGTGAGATCCGTCGTGGGAGAGGTGTAGGCGCCGAAGCGTTCCTTGCGCCGAATGTTGAGCGGAGGCGGCTGTTTCAACGCGAGCAGCTCGGCCTTCAGCGCGGGATCAAAGTCCGCATCGAGTCCGACCAGCAGCATTCGGCAGGGGTTCAACGTCCCGAGGGCGTAAGGAGCGGTCAATTGCAGCGCCACCTCGCGGTTCGTGTGGCTGAGGATCCGGTCCCGCATGTCCTGATCGGCGACGTACACGAACGGCACGTTGTAGGACTGCGCCAGGATCGCAACGTGCGAGTTCGGCGTGGCCGCGGCGAAGGTGATGATGCCCGCCACATACGGCAGCTCCGCCGGCACGCCGTCAGTCAGCAGAATATCCGTCGGCCGTAACGTGCCATTGGCGTAGGCGGCTGGAATGTTTGTGCCGCTGACGAACACCAGCCGGCCCAGCGCCCAGCCCATCGAGTAACACGTCTCTGTGCGAATCCAATCATCGGCTCGCCGCAGCAGAATGCCGTTGGTTTCAAAGAAAGAGCGGTTGCCTTCGACCGGCGCCGACTGTTCAAAGGTGGGCAAATAGCTGACGAGGGCCCCCGGCCGCGTCAACACCGCCGAGCGAACGATGTCGAACAGTTCGCGGACCTTCTCCGGCGGGATCGGGTCGCGTCCCACCAACTGGATACTGTATTCGAGCGCGGGCCAGACCGGAAACTGGTTCCACGGCTGGATGATGGTGCCGAGGTAAAGCTGCCGGTTGGTCTGATACTGCGAGCGCAGATCGACTTCCGCTCGGGACAGGTTGGCGAAGCCAGGAATACGGTTGGTGACGAAGTCGTAGTGAAGGTCGTAATCGCTGCTCTTGGCGAAGTAAACACGCGTTGGCTCGTTGGTAGAGATGACGAACTTGACCCACGAAAGGAACTGCACCGGCGAACTGAAGTCGTCAGCGGGCATGGCAATTTGATTCTTCCAATCCAACGTCTCCGGCGTCACGGCCCAGAGGCGATAAAACCGGCGGTCCAATGAACCGGACGCCGGGTCGGTGTAGAGCACATTCGTGCCCTGTAGCGTCGCGATCTCCACTGAGGCACCCGAGTGCATCTCAATCATTTGGACCGACCTTGGAATGCGGTGCAGCGTGGCGATCTCCACCCAGTTCGACAGATCGACGGAGGCTTCCAAGTTGTAGATGTTGGTGATCTCGCTGCCCGGATCGTCGTAACCATCCGACGCCAGCCGAAACCAGCCGTTCACACCCGGTGAAGCCGGGCGCAGGCTCAGATTGGTGGGTTGAGCTGAAGCCGAAAGGAAATTCAGAAGGAGAAACATCGCCACCCGCCAAATGACGTTCGCGTTCACACCTTAGTATGAGTGGCCCCTTGGAACTATTCAATCTCGCAAATGAGGAACCTTGGGGTTGGCCCGCAATTTAGTGGAGACCAAGGAGAGAGTGCTTTTTATGTTCTGTCTCGATTCGCGGCGTGTGTGAGTCGAGTCATGGAGCCGGGGCAATGTTGCGGATCCGCCGCAATTGCTCGGGTCCCGATAGATACACGTCATTGCCGACGAACGTCGGGTGGCCCACCGGTTCGATCTTGCCCACGACATGGACGGCTCGCGTCCTTCGGATCGAAACCCAGTGAGGCCAATGCGCGTCGGTCGTGACGGGCGATGGCAGGTGCTTGGGTGAAGAGCACTTCGCCCGTGGCCACGTCCACGCCGTAGAGGATGCTGCCGTCGGCGCGTTCACGGTCTGAGGTCAATCCGAGCAAGCGGTCCGGCGCGACTTCGGCGATGAGTCCGGTAGTCCGTGCTTTCGCGACGGGCACGATCTCGCGCACGATCTTTCTGCTCGCGCACGTCATAGACGAACAACTTTGCCTGCTCGGGCGGTTGGTTGTTCTTCAGCTCGTCGGCGGCCCGAATGGTGGAAATGACGTCCCCTGAAGAAGTTCTTCCGCGGCTTTCTGCAGCGCATTACCAGGAACACCACATTTCTTTGCTTCCACCAAGGTTGTTCCAGTAACGCGAATGGCCCCATTACCCCTTCCAGTATCACTGCTGGCTGCGGAGCAAAGGCTGTTTCGTGTACTGGATGGGCAAGGACACAATGTGATCTGCCAGTTTCACACTGCCTTGGCGCCGACCCACCAGGCGAACGTAGCCGAGGTACTGGCCACGATCAGCCTCAACCGCCTTGATTTCCGCCTCGTTGTCAGGGGCGACCACCCTGTGCCAGTCCAGCCACAGTTGCCAGCCATCGGGCAAGGTGTCGGCCAGAGCAATGTCCATAATGCCTGTCCGTTCCCAGTGCCGGCGCCACCAGGCCGCCGAATGCAGGCACCAGCCAACGCCACAGTCCTGGGTCCACCACTCGCGCAGATGCTCGGGAAGGGCACCTTCGATTTCCCGCATCAACCCGGCACCCGCAATTCCCACCGGGCCGCCCGGCTTCACGAACCGAGCGAGGTAGTTCAGATAGAGGTCGTCGGTCCCATAGTAAAAGAATGAATCGATGGATACGATGGCATCGAAGAACTCCGCGGCGAACGGCAGAGATCGGGCGTCGGCATGGATTGGAAACACGCCGTCCCCGGCGCCGGCATCGCGGATGCGCTGGATATTCTCCGAGGGGCTGAACCAGAGGTCGGCTGCCCAAACCTGCACGCCAAATTCGTGGTGCAGGAAGATCGACGACATGGCCCGTCCGCAGCCCAGGTCCAATACCCGCATACCGGGCCGCAAGTCCAGCGCCGCCGCCAGCCACTCGGTCAGCCAGAGCGCGTTGGCTCCGCTGCTGAGGCTGGCGATGACCCATTCGGGATGATACTTCGAAGAACGGGGAAATCGCTCGGAAACGAGCCGCTTGTCCGAGGTCATGTGGATATTGATCGACATCAGCGTGATCGCGCTCCTCGGCATTGGCTTGATCCGTTGGCGGGCAGTTTCATTCTGCAAACGGCGGTCTTCCTCTTTGCTCTCGTGGCTTCTTCAATGTGGCCGCGACGGTAATCTGCTCAACGGTCAACTTCATGCAACGAGCATACCTGGGCGCGTCCAAACCTCAATCCGAAGATCATGTGCGACCCCGCCGAACGGAAAGGTCAGCGACCGGAGCCGGTCGGCAAGGGTGCTGAGTTTGGTCCATGGCTGAACCGGCTGGCTGCGGCGGGGGCTTTACATAGAAAGCCAGCCGATTAGAACAGGAGCGTGGGTGCAAACCAGGACTATTCCGGCGAGGCGGAGCGCCCTTCGCCGAGGTTTCACTCCGCTGTTGGCGAGCCGGAGAACGACTACTGGCGCTGGTGCCCGCGGTGCGGACACGAATTGCAAAATGAAAAGTGCAAGTTCCGTTGCCCGCGTTGCGGGTATTTCATGAGCTGCTCGGACTTCGATTGAACGGAGTGCCCTGCAAGAGTCTGCTTCCTTGATTGCAACCAGGTTCGACACTCCGGCGGGTGTCCGATAGGCTATGCGCAATGTCTGGCCAGCGAATCATCAAGAATTTAGCCCTGATCGGCTTTATGGGGTCGGGGAAATCTTCTGTCGGCCGGCTGGCGGCTGCCCAACTCGACTTTCAGTTCGTTGATACAGACGACTTGATTGAGGCACGGGCGGGCAAACCCATTAGCGATATTTTCTCCCAGGACGGGGAGGAAGCTTTCCGCAACCTCGAAAGACAAATCGTCAGCGATCTGTCGCAATATGACCACACTGTGATCTCGACGGGCGGGGGCCTGGGCGCGAATCCAGAAAACCTTGCCAGTCTGAAGGAACATGCGCTGGTTGTCTGCCTTTGGGCTTCTCCGGACACGGTCTGGCAACGGGTAGGCCGCCAGACGCATCGTCCGCTTCTTCAAACGGCCGATCCGGAGTGCAAAATCCAGCAGCTTTTGGCCGAGCGGGCACCCATTTACAGGCAGGCGGATGTCCTCGTGAGCACTGAGGCGCGTTCAATGAAAGAAGTGGCTCATCACCTTCTTCATGAGTTCAAAGCCGCCCGATCCGCGAATTCGTGAAAGAATTAATTGTCAAACGCGCTTTCGCTTTGGGGTTCGATGATTGCCGTGTGGCAGCGGCCACGCCGCCGGCAAGCGGACAGCATTTTCGGGAATGGCTCGCAGCCAGGCGCCATGGAGAAATGGGCTACCTCGAACGGAATGCGGACAAGCGCCTCGATCCCTCTCTGGTTCTCCAGCAAGTGCGCAGCATCATTACCGTAGCCGCCAGTTACGCCAGCGATGCGGAAACCGCGGACCACTTGAGCCCTCACGGAGTGGTAGCCCGGTACGCCCGATATCGGGATTATCATCAGGTTTTAGGCCAGCGGCTGACAGAGCTTTCCACCTTCATCCGTGAATTGCATGCCGATGCCAGGGCGCTTTGGTATGTGGATACCGGTCCCATTCTGGAGCGCGATGCCGCGCAACGGTCGGGCATCGGATTCATAGGAAAGCACACCAATCTCATCAGTCGCAAACTCGGGAATTGGATTCTTCTGGGCGAAATCCTGTCCACGGTGGAACTGGAGCCGGACCCTCCCGAGCGGAATCTTTGCGGCTCCTGCACTCGTTGTCTGGATGCCTGTCCCACGCAGGCGATTAGCGCCCCCTTTCAACTTGATGCCCGGCGTTGCATCTCTTACCTGACCATCGAGCTCAAGGGTTCTATTCCGCCCGAGTTCCGGCGCGCGATTGGGAACCGTATTTTCGGATGTGACGATTGCCTGGCTGTCTGCCCCTGGAATCGCTTTGCCCGTGTCGGACAGCTCATGAAGCCTTTCGCCCGCGGAGACATGCAGTCCCCGGACTTGCTGTGCCTCCTTTCGCTTGATGAGGCGGGTTTTAAAACAAGGTTTGCAGGCACACCCATTGTTCGGGCGAAACGCCGGGGCTTCTTGCGCAATGTTTGTGTCGCGTTGGGCAACGTGGGGGATTCGAATGCCCTTCCCGCTTTGGAACGGGCGGCTTCAGATCCGGAGCCGCTAATCGCCGAACATGCAACATGGGCGGTCGAGCAGATTCAACAGCGCTTCTCTGTTCCGAAAGAGCTGGCCGCACGCGAAGTCGGAGCGGTGCGTTAAGCCTCTGTGTACAAACAAAAAGAGCCAGGTTTCCCTGGCTCTAGTGATAAGGTCATTTACGCCCTCACTCAGGCGCTCAGAAGGGTAATGCGGCCAACTATCTGTCCGCTGTCCGAACCGCATTACAAGCAAGACCTTTCTGCCAACCCTAAACGAACAGCGGTACTACGAAGTATAGATAGCGCCATGCCGAGGTTTGTTCAAATATTAATCCAAATCGATATTTACTGCACAAGCGGCTCAACTATAGAGTCTTAGGACTATACCTGGACTGCCATTCTTAGTTTTTCACCGGCAAGTCTGTCATTACGATGGTCTTTTCGCGGGCATTTATGACTCGGCCCAGGGGAATTCTTTCCTCCATCTGGATAGCTTTGGCCAGGACCGGCGTTTTTGCCGCCCCGGTCACCAGAACGAAAACCTCTCGCGCAGCGAAAAGCATCGGATAATCCAGCGTCACCCGTTCCGGCGGCGGTTTTGGTCCTATGACAGCGCGGTAAGCTTGCTGAGGCCCCTTGGGTGATCCTCCCGGGCAGTCCGGAAAGAGCGAGGCCACATGGCCGTCTTCACCCATACCCAGAAAAATCAGGTCCAGAAGCGGAAGACCCGCCCTGCGCTCGTGCACCACACGTTCGATTTCCGCATTGGCTTCCGAACAGGCTTCCTTCGAACCCAATTCGCCCCGCACGCGGTGGATATTCGTTTCTTCGATCCCCAAAGGCTGGAAAAGGTGCTCCTGGGCAAGGGCAAAATTGCTCTCCGCATGGTCGGGCGGAACCACGCGCTCGTCCGCCCAAAAGAAATGGACGTGATCGAAAGGGGTTTTCAATCTCCGCGATTCGGCAAGCAGGGCGTCGAAGAAAAGAGCCGCGAAACGACCTCCGGACAACGCCACAAAGACCGGACCCGCGCGCCAGCGAGCCGCCCCGATAGTTGATACCCATGCCGCGGCCGCAGCAAGCGCCACGGTTTCGGCGTCGGGCAGACGGTGTAATTCAACTTTATCGTTGGCCATAGCGGAAAGCGGTCCCGGAAGGATTGCTTTAAGTAATCGGTTGAGGGTTCCTCCAGCTATGCCCCCGGGCGGCGAGCAGATCATCCGCCGCCTTGGGCCCCCAGGTTCCAGCTCCGTAAAACTCGCTTTCCTTAAGTGGCGTATTCGCCCACCCCTCGCGGATGGGATCGACGATGCTCCAGGCCGCTTCCACTTCGTCGCGGCGGATGAAGAGAGTCGCGTCGCCGGCCAAAGCCTCCAAAAGCAGCCGCTCATAAGCTTCGGGTGTGTACGCTCCAAATTCGGAATCGTAGCGAAAATGCATCCGAACCGGCCGGAGCTGAAGACTGCTGCCGGGGATTTTTCCATTGAAGCGGAGGGAAATGCCCTCGTTGGGCTGCAGCCGCAACGTCATGGCGTTGGCATCCAATTTCGGGCCGCACTGAGCAGCGAAGAGCACGTTGGGAGTCGGCCTGAATTGGACGCGCACTTCACTGGCGCTGAGGGGCAGGTTTTTTCCTGTGCGCAGATAAAACGGCACTCCCGACCAGCGCCAATTGTCGATCAGGAGTCTCAAAGCAACGAATGTTTCCACGTTCGAATCCGGCTTGATCTTCGGTTCCTGACGGTAGGCCGGGCGCTGCTGGCCGTTGATTTGGCCGGCAACGTATTGCCCGCGCACCACGCTCTGCGATACCTGGTCGGGAAGGGGCGGGCGGATCGAGTTCAAGACTTTGACTTTCTCGTCGCGGATGGATTCGGCTTCCAGGGATACCGGGGGTTCCATGGCCACCAGAGCGAGCACCTGGAGAAGGTGGTTTTGGACCATGTCACGCAGCGCTCCGGCCTCCTCGTAATAGCCTCCCCGGGCTCCCACGCCGAGTTTTTCACTGACCGTAATTTGCACGTGATCCACCGTTTCCCGGTTCCAGAGGCGTTCGAAAATGGCGTTGGAAAACCGGAAAATCAGAATGTTCTGGACGGTCTCCTTTCCCAGATAATGGTCGATGCGATAAATCTGCTTCTCGTGAACGAATCGGGTCAGCTCCAGGTTGAGCCTTTGTGCGGATGCCAGGTCGTGCCCGAAGGGCTTTTCCACCACCACCCGTTGCCAGAACCTGCCTGGGTCCTCCTTGCGCAGCAGGCCGGCCTCTGAAAGTTGCCGAACCACTTCGGCAAACTGGCTGGGCAGGATCGAGAGGTAAAAGAGCAAATTGCGCTGGAGGGATTCTTCCTTAAAAGAAGCAAGCTTCGCTTTCAAAGCTTCGTAGGCCTTGCCATCGGTAAAGTCGCCCTGGCAATAGACGAGGTTCGGCGCAAAGCCTTTCCACTGCTCCTCGTCCACTTTCTTCGTTCTCGAAAACGCCTCCAGGCCCTTCTTCAATTCCTGCCGCCAATCCTCGTCTGTCTTTTCCCGGCGCGCCACGCCAATGATGCGCACCGGCGTGGGAAGCTGCTTTTCCAGAAAGAGGTGGTAGAGGGCCGGCACGAGCTTGCGCGCAGTCAAATCTCCGCTGGCGCCAAAAATGACAATGGAACAGGGTTCGACGGCCCGGCGCCGGAAATCCAGACGGCAGATAAGCAATTCGTCCAATTGGTCCAAGGCTTCCATGAACCGGAGAATGGAGCAAATGAACCGCTCATTTCAACCATTCTTCCTGGGTGAGCCGCGCCTTGCACAGGCTCCTCGCTCAATTGCCGGCGTCCGACCGTTGCAGGCTCAGCGTCGGGCAGTAGTATTCCTTGAATTCGCGCTCCCACCATTCGCCGGTGGCCTGGCGCACTTTCGGAGAGCTGAATTTGTATTGGTAAACCGGGGCGCGGATGTAGCGCGGCGGCGATTCCGGGAATGGGTTCTTCTCCAGAAGGCCGAGGACTTCGGGCGAGCCTTCCAGCAAACGCTGGCAAAAGTTCAAAAACCACGGGTTCTCCCGGTAGGTGCCCAGGGCCGCAAACCACATTTGCCAATCCACCCGCGGCTGGTGCGGCGCCACAAAGCGCGGCCGCTCCTTCAAATCCCCGGGCTTATACTTGAATTCGTAGGAACGCCATTCGCGGCCGTCGAGGCTTCCCTCGATCAAAATCTCGGGCCGGGTTGTCGTCATGACGGCGAAAAGGCCGTAGTTGTTGACGCTCCGCGCCGGACTGATCCAACGGTAGGCGCCCGCCAGCGGCCGCAACCAGGGCCATTGCACGCGGAATTGGAAAAGCAAAAGCGTAAAACTGACCGGCACAATAAAGCAGGCAAGCAAGGCCAGAGAGACGGTCCGAGAGCGCTCGAGAGGAAATCGGGAGATTCCGTTTTCATTCGAGCCAGTCCGAACGGTCGCCGAGGAATCGGGCGTTGCCTTCAATTTGTTTTGAAGACGGCTTCGCCAGCGTCGCGGCACCAGCCGGCAAACAGCCGCGTCATCGAGCAAAACCAGGCAAAGGGCGATTGTGAGCAGATTGAAAAAGCAGTAATTGCCGGTCAGTTGGATGGCCAGTTGAAAAAGGATGAATGCTCCGCAGGCGACGAAACGGGGATGCCGCGGAAAAAAAATGAAGAATGGGAGCGCGATCTCGATGGCGAACATGAGGACCGCGCTGGTCGAATGAAACCAGGGCGGCAGACGATGCGCATACCAGGCCAGCCAGGAAGGCAGCGGTTGTGTTTCATAGTGAAGCGTCAGGGCAGAAAGGTCGGCCCAGGCCAGGTCGCCGCTCAGGAGCTTGACGCAGCCCGACATAAACATCAATCGAAAGAGCAGCCAGCGCAGCAGCCCGACGGCAACCCGTGAGGGCGGCCATTCGCGCCCCCAGTTGGGCCAAAGCCGTATCGGCGCCAAAAGAATTGCGAGGAAGCCCGTTTCCAGGAGCAAATTATCCCATTGATAGCCGAGAAAAATCCCGCAGGCGGTCGTGAGGGAAAGATACAGGAGCCAAAGCAGAAGCAGGCAAACCGCAGGCGAAACGCCCAGGATCACCAACAAAGACAGGGCGGCGCCCAGCGCGCATTGCGCGTTCAGGAACGCATCGCTCGTGTTCCACCAGCTCAGCGTCGGCAATACCCGGTATCGGTCCGCCCCCACCGCGTAGGCGTCCGCTTCCCGTTCCCAGCCGCTCACCGCCTGCCTGATGGGCAGGATGCCGTTCTGCCCGATCAGGCCTTCGACTTGGGTCCAGAGCGAAGCGAAGGCGATCAGGTAAATGATCCCCAGGGCGCGAAGGAAGAGCCAGCGCACTGCGACGTAACCGGGGCGCTCGACCTGGCCGCCCCAGAGCAGCCGGGTAAAAGTCGATGCCATTCCCCGATGCTCGGCAATGAAACGATAGGAAGTTTCGGTGACTGGCGCGAATCCCGGAAGGTTGCAATACAACCAAAGTGGCCATCGATGCCAGCGCGCGCAGGCCAGCGCACGAAAGACAGCTTCGGCGGCCGCGCAGACCCGCCCATTGGCTTCAATGAGCCGGACCGATTTCTGAAATTGCTCGCGCGGGATCTCCGGAAAGCGGCGGGCTATTTCCGGGTCCTGGAGCGGAAGGTAATCGACTGCGCCGCCCGTGATCTGTTTCCAACGCTCGATCCAACGCGTGCAAAAATGGCAGTCGCCATCATAAACCATTAGTGGTTTCGCCGGCGGTGTTTCGACCTGTTGAACTCCAGGCACGCCGCCGTTCTATCGCAACTCGGCGCTTCGGTCGAGGGAGAGTCCGCTCAAGTTGCCAGATGGCGCGGAGAATGTGACACCTTACCCGGACCGCGCCGCGATGGCCAATTTGGACTGCGGGGGCAAGCAAAGCGCGACACCGCTTTGGCTTTGCCGCTGGTTGCAGGGACCGGAGCCAAAGCGCCGTCGCCGCTGCGCTCTGCCGGCGCGCTCCGGAAGGCTCACCGTGAGTTCTGTTTCACGGCTCGCGCGGGAGCGCAAGCCGGACAGGCGGGACGCCTTGCCTACGCTATGTTCTTCCGATTCATGGTCCCCATGCGCGTCCAAAGTCGGAGGCCTTGCGGGAGCGGAGGTTCGCTACTGCATGGGCAGCGACAGTTCGAGCCGTTCGTCGCCGCGGAGCACTGTGGCCTTTATTGTCTCGGCCGGTTGATGCCCTTGAAGCAATCGGCCAATTAATGCGCTTTCCGTCATCCGTTCGGACGTTCCATCGATTGCCACGATGACATCGCCTTTGCGGAAGCCGGCCTTTTTGGCGGCGGCGTGTTTGCCGTACTCACCGACATGTTTTGCGCGGAGCGCCATCGCATCCCGGCTGAGACCGAGCCGCGTCCGCTCCTCGTCGGGCACCTCCTCGAGCAGCAAACCGCCGGTCGCCATGGCGCGCATCGGCCAGGTGCCAACGCGGCGGGCGATATCGGCCTTGGTGCGCCATCCGGCCGGGAGAACCAGGGTCAAACGCCGCTCAGCGCCGTCCCGTTTGATGACTGCCGGAAGCGAAGCCGAGTCCGGGGCACGGTGCAGGACCCAGCTTATATCCGCGATTGAAATGAGCGGCTGCCCTGCGAGAAGAACAAAATCGTCGCCTGTTTGAAGGCCCGCTTTTGCAGCAGCCGATCCCGGGGCAACCGCTGCGACACGCGCCACGTGATCCGCCGAGAATGTCAGCCCGATGGTTTCCGGATTCGGCCAGGGATAAATCCACTCGGCCGGCACGGTCTTGCTTTGCTCGCGGTAAGAGGAGCGAATGGCGTCGCTGACCTGGTGACAATGGACGCAGCTTTGAACGACCTTGCCGTCCCAATCCAATTGCCGTGTGTATTTGCCGGCGAGCTCCGGGCTCTCGAGAGGGTCTTTGAATGGAATGGGGGCGCCTTGCTTGCCCGCGAGCGCAACCTTGTTCTTCGGATAGTTTCGATGAATTTCCAGAGCCGACTCGAGGGCGCGTTTGTAGCCGGCGATAGTTTTGTCCTGCGCGTCCTTCTGATGTCTCCATGACCCGTATCGGCCGTAAACGGTGCCGTCGCCACTGAAGAACATGGTCGAAAATGAAAGGTCATAGTCGAACTGGAACAGGGACAAATCGAGCGTGTTGGCATTGATCAGGCGCACGCGGACAAACCGGTCGAGCAGAGGCTCGAGTTCCGGTTCGGTCAGCACGCTGGCGTCGATTCCGGCGCAGGCCAGACAAGGAACGCAACGCAGCACCACCAACAAAGGTTTGCCTGTCCGCTTCGCCTCTGCGAAACCGCGTTGCCAATCGTTGTAAATCCAGCGGCTGTCGTTCTCCATCGTCGCGCGATCATTACGCACCGCGCCGGCCCGGTCTTTCACGGTCTCGGCCAGGGACGTGCCGGCAAGGATTCCGATCGTCAGGCAAGACAGGAGTTGGGTTGCTTTCACAGCCTGCTTCTTACGCGGCGCGCGAAAATTTGCAACCTTTTGCAACCAGTTCGGCCACTTCATCACGCCTTCGCGGCCGGTGTGAGGAAAATGACTCTGTCCGGACCTCGGAACCAATGTGAGGATGCGCGCTTCAGGTTCGAACAAGAAGATCAGAGCCTGCCGACCTTGGCTGCCGCCAAGCTC
>CAZCUL010000413.1:0-23302 GCA_964501475.1 uncultured Verrucomicrobiota bacterium
AGCATTGACTTCGCGAAGCCAGAATTTTTGCTGTACTGATCGCTGAATAGCTCAAGGAAACGTTGCAGATGGGGTTCCTCGATGGGACGGCGATAAGCGCGGTTCATGAACGCCCGCAGCAGACGCTCGGCATCCACCGAGGGCTGTTCGGAAACAACTTCGACAGTGACTTGCCTTGTGCGCGGCCCGAATCGGCCCCCAAAGCCTCCGCCCTGACCGCGGCGCGAGGCCGCACCATTACGCGGTCCGCCGAGCCCTTGCATCGCTGACACGCCGACTTCGAGCATCACACCTTCTTGTCCTGGCTCCAACCGTTTTAGCGGGAGATTGCCAAAGAGCAGGCGATAGCCGGAGCCGGTTGACTCATCGTAAAGCGGCCCCTCGACCTCCATCCATTGGACCGCGTACCCGGGCATGCCATCCTTTTGCGCGAGCGGATTCACGTATTGCTCATCGGTGCCATTGACACGCGTGCGAAACAAACGCATGCCATCGGTCTGAATGACTACACCGGCATTTAGAATGGCCTCGATTTCATGAGTGGTTGGCTGCGGCGTGAAATCGAATTCTCCCAATGGGCGACTCTGACCGGAACTTTGCGCATAGACCCCAATCGGCTCATCGCGACGACCCGGCCAGACTTCATCAACGTTCGGACGGTGCCACAGAGGCAAATGATAAACCGGCGCTTTTTCCGCGCCCTGACCTTCGTAAAACCATCGACCGATCCCACCGCAGCTGACCCAGATTGAATAGCCGCTGAAACGCAGCCGATACCGCCCCGCGACCGGCGCGCGAAATTGTCCCCAACTGTAACCTCCCGCGTCACTAAAGATGCTGGAGACTCGGCCAACTGCCTCACGATCTCGGGTGGTCGGATCCGAAAGCGGCGCCCGGCCTGCGCGCACGTCCGGTTGCGCGCGTGAATCCAGCACCGGAAACGAATGGCGGTCCGGCAGCGTGGAATTCTCGCGCGGCCGAAAGCTCGCGATCAGACTGGGCTCATTGCGCGCGTAGTAGCGATTGGTCGTGGTCGGCGGGCGCTCGAGTTGCACGCTCATCGCCTGGCGCATCGCGTAATCCGATACGCTCATGTAACGGGCCATCTGCACGTGCGAAACGTCGAGCGCCTCGCCACTCTTGTTGTAGCGATACGCTTCACCGTCCTCCGGCAGCCGATTTCGTATCTGAACCCACGGCACGTTCAAGAGATCGCGGAGTGCATTTTCATACTCGTAACGATTTAGTCGACGCTGCATAGCGCGGCCATCGCGCGCGATGATCGCCTTTTCAGACGCCGTCAACTCCGATGCCATACTTTTGACGAACTCATCCACCGCAACGGAATCAGGACGTGTCTTTTTCTTTTTGGGCGGCATCTCGCCCGCTTTAACTCGGTCATGCACTTTGATCCAAAGCGCGAAATTCGCTTTGTCCTCCGGGTCGTATGGCAATGTGGTTAAATCGAGGTCTGCCTCCTTTGTCACATCGTCATGGCATTCGGCGCAATATTTCTCAATGAACGCCTTTCCATTGAGGAAAATGGGTGCCGCCCGTAGCGACACGCCAGCAAGCAGCCACACCGCTGCGATCATGATCAGGATTCTATTCCGCGAAACCACCGACATGGCTTCCGCATCGAAAAGTGACCCTGGTTGTGGCATGACAGATATTCTGGCCAACATATATCAATTGTCGAGACTACATGGAGTTTTGCGACGAACTCGCGAACGGGTTCGCGCGATAGTTTCTCTCCTGGTATTCGAAGAAATCGAAATCGGCGGGGTGAGAAGTGCCGGCCATGTCCTGGCAGGCCATGCCCACAAAAGCGCCGGTGAAGCTTGGACAGCCGGGTGCAGTGGCTTCGTCGGAAAGGATGCTCGCGTCAAATTGTTGCGGCAGCCAGCGCCAATCGGTGTCCACGTCCTCGGCCCGATAAGCGAAGTGCAAGCGTTCGCAATCTACTTCCACGCGCAAATGCACTCTCTTGCCAGCGGGAATGGAGATGGGGGCAGTGAAGGCATCGCCTACAACGGAATCTGGAAGCGAGGACATCACCCGCAGATGTTTCCCAAGAACTTCATCGTGGGAAATGTAAAGGTAGTGAAATTTGGCGGCGCTATAGTAACAAGTCAGCCCAGCGAGTTGTTGAAAGTTTTGCGGCTCGAATTCGACTACGGTGGCGGCACTGAAACAGTGTGACTGCTGCCGCCGCGCGACTAGAGTCTGGCGAAACAGGCTGCCGATTGTTTCGCGGCCATAGAGTCGCAAGTGACCTGGGCGCGCATTGAGGCTGAAGATCTCCTCCGGTCGCGGAGTGCGGAGCCATTGAAAATCAATTGGCAACTGCGTTGAGTTGAAATCCTCACGCGCGGGTGAAGCTGGGAAGCTGTGAGTCGGCAATGGCGGCGCGGGTGTTTCGATTGTTGGGATTCCCTGTCCATCCAGTGTGTGCAGCCAACCGTCCGAGCTCCAAAACATTTTTTGGATGGCTGTCTCGCGGCCCAGAGTGCAGCGACCGCGATTGCGCAATGGACGGCCGCAGAGATACACCATGTAGGTGTCGCCGTTCTGCGTTTCGACCAGATCGGCATGACCCGCGCGCTGCAACTCGGAATCAGGCCGATGGCGGGCGCTGATGACGTGCGTATCGGGATGGAGTTCGTAAGGTCCTGGCAGATTCTGCGAGCGGGCCATGGTGACGGCATGGCCCCATGAGGTCCCGCCTTCCGCGGTGAGCAAATAGTACCAACCATTACGCTTGTAGAGATGCGGCCCTTCGGTCAGGCCCAGCGATGTGCCCTTGAAAATATTCACACGCTCGCCGATCAGCTTGCGCTCTTTTGCGGAGTACTCTTGCAAGACGATTCCGGCAAAGCGATTGTTTCCAGGCCGATGATCCCAGAGTTGGTTGACGAGATATTTGCGGCCATCGTCGTCGTGAAAAAGCGACGGATCAAATCCGCTGCTGTTAAGATAAATTGGATCGGACCATTCGCCGTCAATGCGCGGGCTGGTGACCAGATAATTGTGAAAGTCGCGCATGGAAGCGCCGCTTGCGCCGCCGACCGTCGTGCGCCCGAAACGCTTCACGTCGGTGTAGATCAGCCAGAACAATCCATCCGCATAGCTGAGGCATGGCGCCCAGACTCCGCAAGAATCGGGATCACCCAGCATGTTGAGCTGGCTGGCACGGTTGAGCGGGTGTGTGAGAAGGCGCCAGTGGACCAGATCGCGCGAGTGATGAATCTGTACGCCGGGGAACCATTCGAAGGTCGAGGTGGCGATGTAGTAATCGTCACCTACTCGGACGATGGACGGATCGGGATTAAATCCCTTGAGAATGGGATTTCTAATGATCATGGAAGTTTCGCCACTGTCGCAGTTCGGGAACGAATGATGCTCTCTTTAAGGTCCCAGCCTTTTTTCAATTTGTAGAACTGCAACAGAATCACGACGAGGATGGCCGCCACCAGCGGCGCGCCGGCGAAGGCGAGCTTGATGCCAAACAACGAGCGTTCGGTTTGTTCCACGTTGGCCTCGTAACCGAACATTCCCAAAATCCATCCGGCCGAGCCACCGCCGACGGAGATTCCCATCTTCAAGGCGAACAACTGACCGGCGAAGAACATCGCCATCGCGCCGCGGCCGATGGTCTTCAAACCGAAATCAACCGTGTCCGGAATGGCGGAGAACAGCAGCGGGATGAACATCATGTGGAAAAAGTTGGCGAGCATGATGAGCAGGAGCGAGGCTTCCCACCAGGGTCGTGGCACCACCAGGAGCAGAGCATTGGGCACGAGGGAACCGAGTAACGCCGTCTTCATCACGGTCACCTTGCACCATTGCAGCTTCAGAAACAGGCGGTTGGCCACAATCACCCCCGCCACGCCGGCGAGCATGGTCAGCCCCATGTAGAGCGCCATGAAATTCTCCCGGATGGCGAAGAAGCCCGTGAGATCGTGATCGATGTAATACCTGATGAAGTAGGCCTTCACGCCGCCCTGCAAACCGCCGCGAATCTGGATGACGAACATGGCCAGCGAGGCAATCAGCCACTGGCTGTTGCGGAACATGGCGCCTAAATCTTCGAACACATTCGTCCTGGTGCCACTTCCCTTTTGCGTCTCCTCGTCCGGGTAGGTGCGTTCGCGGGTCCAGGCGAAACAACCAAACAACGCGATCACACCCACGATCGCCAGCAGCGCGACGGCAAACGGAAAACCGAGTTGCAGTTCCTCCGGGTTGCCGCCGCCGCCCAACAGTCTCGAGAGCGGCCAGATGGAAACCGTCACCAGGAATCCGCCCACCATCGCCATGCCGAAGCGCCACGATTGCAGGCCGGAACGTTCGTCATTGTCGGAGGTCATCACACCGGCCAGGGCCGAGTAGGGGATGTTCACCGCAGTATAGGCGGTCATCAGCAGCGCGTAGGAGATGTAGGCGTAAACCAGTTTGGTTCCGGGCGCGACATCCGGAGTAATGAAAGCGGCAACAGCCAGCATGCCGTACGGAATAGCGAACCAAAGCATCCATGGGCGATAGCGGCCCCATCGAGTGCGGGTACGGTCGGCGGTGGCGCCCATGATCGGATCTGTAATGGCGTCAAACAAGCGAACGACGATCATCAGCGTCCCCGCGGCGGCGGCTTCGATTCCGTACACATCCGTGTAGAAATACATCAGGACGTTAATGACGGCCTGGTAGACGATGTTGCTGGCCATGTCGCCCAGGCCGTAGCCGAACTTTTCCCTGAGAGTTAGTCTTTGCTCAGCCATTTGGCCATTTGCCTACCAGCCAGCGATTGATTTTTGGAATGTCTGGATGACGGAACCAGCCCGCGCCGGAAAAGACCCGCACCTTCAGGTCGGTGATGTTGGTGCCTTGCGCCAAAATGTTGGCGCTCAATGCGAGCAGTCCGGCCAAAACGAACGAGGGTAATTTCAGCATAACAGCACGGCTGTAATGAAACGGACCGACTGATTCATTTCGTGGTCGCCGGCTTCTTTGCCTCAGCGATCACTGCATCGAAGGCGAGCTTCGGTTTGTTGTCACCATCGAAAAGAAGAGGACGGCCCTGCCGCCGCCAGGAAACCGCGTCATTCACGCCCCAGAAGGTGACCATCGTCACGGAGTCACGATGCTTCAGGAATGCGCGGAAAATCCCGGCGTAAGCGTCGGCAAGTTTTTTATCAGCCTCACTTACGAGTCCACCTTCAGTGGCGGCTGCATTGTTGGCGATCTCCGCGCCGAAATTGCGCTGTCCGCCCGCCGCGCTGTTCACGTCAATTTCCGTGATGTGGATAGGGAGACCAAGCGTGGCCATTTCCATCAGTGCCTGATCCATCGTCTCGAAAGTCGTCGAGACATTGACGTGGGCCTGGGAGCCGATGGCGTGGACGGGGACTCTCTGCTCCTTCAACGATTTGATTAACGAGATGAGCTTGCGGCGCTTGGCGGGGTTTTCCAATCCATAGTCGTTGTAGCGGAGAACCGCATCGGGATCGGCTTCGTGCGCGTACTGAAAGGCTTTCGCGATGAAGTCCGGCCCGATGATTTCGAGCCAAAGCGAATTCCGCAAATCGTTCGTCCCGCTGCCGTCGGCGATGGCCTCGTTCACAACGTCCCAAGCCTTGACCTTGCCCTTGTATCGTCCAACGACGGTGTGAATGTGCTCGCGCATTCGCTGAAGCAATTCGGCGCGAGATGCGCGCGGGCCGCTGTAACGGCCGAAGCCGGGACCGAATCCTCCGCGGCCAAACCGATTGGTCGCAGGTGCGTTCGTGTTCACGGTGACGGTCGTCGTCACGTTGGTGGGAGGCGGATTTGTTCCCGCGAACACCCAGTTCGGTGTCTGGCTGTGCCATACGAGGGTGTGGCCGACGAGATACATGTTGTTGCTGAGGCCGAAATTGACGAACGCGTCCGCGGGGCCGAAGTCGTATCCGCCCGCGCCCTCACGTGGATGGATGAGTGCCCACTTCATGTCGTTTTCGGCGGTGATCTGATTGAATTGCTCCTTGAGCAACGCGATGTCCGTCGCGGTCTGCTCAGCGCTTCGGCGGAATCCCCCGCCGCCTGTGACCATGCTGCGGTTGACAGCCGCGCCCACAAGGAAATGGTCTTTAAACGTGTCCTTCAGAGTGATGGGCTTTTCGGCGGCGTCGGCAGTCGTACTGATTGCGAGTAGCGTGGTCGTCAGGAAGATGATGTGTTCAATGGTTTTCATATGGCTCCTATAGGGGGACGAGTTTGAAAACTTTGCCGCGCGCGTGGGCTACTGAGTTGATTCCATTCACGAGAACATAGAGTTCTCCATCGTCGTCCTCACCGAGCGCCCAGAGGAAGAAGGATTTAATTCGTCCGTTTGGAAACTCTTTGAGGCCCAGTGGCTGAACGGTCCAGCGCGCCGCGCCGGGACTCTGGGGCGGAATGGTGGCAACCAGCAGCGTGCCCTCTGGGATGGCCATGCTCCGCGACCAGTCGGCGAAGACGTATTTGCCGACGAGCTCCGGGAAGGCCTTGCCGCGATAGACATAGCCGCCCGTGATAGTCACTCCGTAGGCCTCTGGGTCCGTGCCGCGTCCGCGCAGGGTTTTATAGGTGAACACCGGATCGACGAACGGCTTGCCGTCGGCGCCGACGGTCACGGCATTCGCCGGGGCGGTGCGCGGGTTCTTGGGATCGAATCCATCAAAGCCCTCGCGCAAGCGCCAGCCGTAGTTGCCGCCGTTGACGATGACGTTAATTTCTTCCCAACGATCCTGGCCCACATCGACGACGATCAAATCGTGCTTGCCGCCGCGATCGAAAGACATGCCCCACGGATTGCGCAAACCGAAGGCGTAGATTTCAGGAAGAGCTTTCTTGCCGTCCGCGTAGGGATTGTCCTTGGGGATTCCGTACGGGGTGCCGCCGTCGATGTCGAGACGCAGAACTTTGCCGAGAAGCGTGTCGAGCCTCTGGCCGTTGCCCTCCGGTGGGTGCTCGCGTCCGCGTGCGACATCGCCGACATCGTTGTGAGCACCGCCGTCGCCGACGGTCCAATACAGGTAACCGTCCGGCCCGAACGCGAGGCGCCCGCTGTTGTGGTTCCAGTCGGGATGATCGATTTCGAGAACGACGCGCTCGGAAGCCGGGTCGGCGGCCGAGAAATCCTCACCGGCAGTTTTGAATTCGCTGAGGCGCTCGGTGTGGTCCCATTTGGGCGGCGCGTTGGTCCGCAATGGCGCGCTATAGACCACGTAGAATTTGCGGTTGGATTTGAATTGTGGGTGAAGCGCCAGGCCGAGAAGTCCGCGCTCTTCCATGCCTTTCCCCAACGCCACGATTGTGCTCCGCAGATCCAGAAACGGCTGTTCAGATTTTTTTCCATCGCGGTCGAGGAAATGAATAACGCCGGACTGGTCCGCCACGAGCAAGCGTCCCGAACCGTCAGGAACCGAAACGAGCACCGTTGGTGCATTGAATCCTTCAGCAATCAATTTCAGACTGATGTTCGAGCCAGCATTCGTTTCGGCGGCAATCCCCGGTTGAAACGAGCTGAGCCCTAGCAGAATGGCCAATAGGCTCGTGAGCAATCGCGCGCGAGAACTGTGCTTCACGTCATCAGCGTTCATTTAATTTCGAGACTTGCGCCTCAAGGCGACAATTTGATTTTCAGGTCCCTCAGCGGGCTGCCACTCTTATCCAGAAAGCGCATGGCGCCCTGCCAGTTTCCCTGCTCGTTGATGATTTTGAAAACGATGACGTTGATGCCCTTCTTCAACGTGACCCTTCCCTTGTCGGCATCGAGCATCAGCGTGCGCGGCTCGCCCCAGACGTAAATGTCCACCCCGTTGAAGTAGATGCGTCCCTCGTCGTTGCTGGCGACTGCCATGATCACGTCGGGTTTCTCCGTTTCGCACTCGATGTAGGTGACCGCGTATCCCGCTTCCTTTTCGCCAAGGGCCTTGACCGCGTTGAAGTCGAAGTAATTGGTCGAGGCGGTGATGTTCTGCCAGGTCAGTTCCTTCCCGCGAATTTGGACTTTGTCGCCAGCCTTCGGTCGAAGCGTGGCTTCTTCCTTGATCTGTTCTTTGAAAATAGCCTCGGAGCCAGTCTCTCCCTCTGCGAGAGCGATTGGAGCGAGCATGAGCCAATCGCGGATGTAACCGTCCAAGTCGGGTTGCAGCGCGTCGGCTGCATTGACGTTCGAAAACAACAGACAAGACAATCCAAGGATAAAGAGCTTCTTCATCTTACTCGTACGGGTTGGCCTTTTTCACTGGCACCGTGATGCCGTCCTTCGGGGGAGTCTTCAGCGTTTCGAGATACGCCAGAATGTCCGCGACTTCTTGCTCCTTCAGCAGGACGCCAAGTGGCGGCATAGGCGAAATCGTGAGGCTCTCGAATCCTTTGGCGAGTTGGGCATTCGGGTCCATGAGACTTTCCGTGATGTAGGTTTTGTCAGCCCGGAGGGCGATGCCATCCAGAATCGGGCCGACGTCGCCGCCCTTGCCGTTGACCATGTGGCAGGAGGCACAGGCGGCCACTGGACTGTTGAAGAACAAATCTTCGCCGCGCTTGACATCGCCCGCCGCAACTTTGACCTCGTTTTCGCCGACGGCGGACACCTTATGAATGCGCCCGAGCAACGTGAGCGTGTCGTTCAGGAAAGCGTCGCTCATGTTCGCGGTAACGCGCGGAAGTTGAGCGACCACGGTTTGAATTTCCGGGATAGTCGGAAATTCTGCGAGCTTCACGAGGGCAACCTGGCGCGTGAGCAAATCGGGATCTTGGATCACCGCGCTGCTGAAGAAGAGCTGGCGTCCCAGTTCGTTTGCAGGCAATGCACGAACTGCGTTGCGGCGCAGGGCAGGATCGCTGTCGAGCAACGCCCTCTGGTGTGTGTCCTTATCGAGTGCTCCGATGCCTTCCAGCGACCAGAGCGCATGGATGGCGCCTTTGCCGCCTGTGCCCGAAGTCACGCGCTTCTTCAATCCCGGCGTGGCATCCTTCAGCTTGTTGTCCACGATCAGGCGCTGCGCGGTGACACTCCAGAACTGGTTGCCGCTGTCGAGCGCGGCGACGAGTTCGGGAACTTTCGCGTTGGCGAGTGATTTAATCTCGCTTGGCGGGCCGTCCTTCCACACGAGGCGGTAAATGCGGCCGTGAGTCTGGTCGCGCAGATCGTTGTCGGTGATGTAAGCGCCGGCGCGTCCAGTCGTGGCCTGGATGCCCGCTGACGGCACGCTCGGCGTCGGGTTGTGCTGGATTACGAAGCTGTAGAAATCGATCACCCAAATTGCACCGTCTGGTCCGACTTCGGCGTAGATCGGCGACATCCACTCGTCCGTGCTGGCGAGCAGGTTGAAGCCATCGAGCGCCTTGTAGCCCGCGCCGTCGCGTTGAATATCCATGATGCCGATGAGCTTCGCGGTCGGCTCCGTCACCAGTGCTTTGCCTTGAAGCCGCGCCGGCAACGCATCGCTGACCATGAACCCGTGTCCCGCCGCCGCAGTGTAGCCGCCGAAATTGTCGACCATGCGCACGTTCGGCGTATTGGGATGCATGCGCATGCCGGGCGCGAGCGACTTGGCTGAAGGCAGACGCCGAACGTTCGCCGTCGCGGTGTCGGGAGCGTTGTTCGTATCCAGCCGATACCCCGGGCGAAATCCGTTGCCGCCGCGACGGCCGAAGCCAGGTTGCGTCGGGTTCAGGATGTACGCGGGCAGATAGCCGTAGAACGAGGGGTTTCCGTTGGCCGTCGAGCCGAACACATCGCCGTGAGCATTCAAGCCCAGGCCCCACGTGTTGTTGTTGTATTGATGAAGGAATTGCAGCGCGGAACCATCGGCCTTGAAGCGAAAGATGCCCTGGCCGAACTGCATGTCCCTGCCGCCGACATTGCCACGGAAGTTCGAGTAGCCAACCGCGCCGTAAAGCCAGTTGTCGAAACCCCGCGTGAGATAACTTTGCATCGCGTGTGAATCGCCGACGCCCCAGCCGGGCAGCAGCGCCTCGCGCACGTCGGCTTTGTCGTCCCCGTTCGTGTCCTTCAGGAAAAGCATGTGGCGCGCTTCTGAGACAATGATGCCGCCATTCACGAACACGAGCGAGGTGGCGAGATTCAACTTGTCGGCGAAGATGGTGAACTTGTCCGCCTTGCCGCCGCCATTGGTGTCCTCGCAAATCTTGACGGTCGCTTTGCCGGGCTGGCCTGCCTCCGCCAAGCCGTGGGGATAATCCAGCGCTTCAATCACCCACGCACGCCCGCGCTCGTCCCACGCCATGTAGATAGGCTTCACCACGTCCGGCTCGGTGGCGAAGAGCTGCAAATCAAAATCGGCCGGCACTTGCGTGTATTTGATGCTCTCCTTCGAATCGAGAGGAAGCTGATACTGGACCGGCTCCGGTCGTCGTTCATAATTGGGCACCTCGCCGGGCTGCCGACTGAGCGGTGCGCGCGAGGCGACAAAGGCCTCCCACCGTGACTTCGCCTTCTTGCTAACGCCGCCGAGCACAGCCTCACGCAAAGCCGGATCTGTCGGCCGCTCGGGATATTTGAGCAGTGCGCCACCTGCGCTCTTGAATGTGTCCAGCAACTTCTGCTGCGTCGGGCCGACTTCATCGTCGGCCATCACCTGCACCACCGCATCGAAGTGCTTCAAATAAACGTCTGTGAGGTTGGTGGCACTAGTAAGATGGTCGAAGTAAATCGCCTCGGGCGCGAGCGTCTGGCCCGGCAGATAAACGTAGTTCGTGCGCGAGCCGCCGAAGCCGCCGAAGCCACGACCACCACCGCCGGCGTTGACTGGCCCCAGATAAACCACGCGTAACGAGCGGTCCGGCGTATCCGCGGCATCTGTGTTGAGAGCCATCACGGCTCCCATCAGAAAAATGAGATTTGTTTTCAGGCTGTTCATTTAGTAATTCCAACAACGTTCAGTTCGCTATTTCGTTTGCAGAACGCAGTCAGCGTTCTTGATCCAGTTGATCATCAATTCGATATAGCCGGGCGCGAACTGCCAATCTACCCAACCTTCCGGCAAGCGCTGCCCTGACTGCCGCCCCAAAGGCCGATTTGCGCGCTCGGTTCGCGAGCTTTGAGATAGATCACCGCCGCGAGAGCATCCGACGCCAGTTCAGCGATAGAAGATTGCTTCCAATCACCGCCGGACTCGCCGACGCCGCGTTTGTCGTAGGCAAACACTGGAATGCCTGCCTCAGCCAGCGCTCGCGCAAAAATAAAACTTTTGCGATCCGCCGCTCCCGAACCATGCACCAACACGAGTGTCGGATGTGTCGTCGCGGGTTCTGGTGACATCAGCGTGCCGCGGAGCACAATGTGTCCGTTCGTGAAACTCAGAGATGTTTCGCCGACGGAATGCGTTTTCTCAGCGCCAGATGCCGCAAGAACCAGCGCCAGTGTGAGGCACATAGTGGCTTTGCCCGCGTAAGAACGCACAATTACTTGTTCGTTGGTTTGAAAATGAGTTGTGCAAAATTGTAGAGGCCCTTCTTCCAATGCTGGAAGTCATGCGCGTGTTCATCCACGTGCCAGATGTGCGGGACGTTCTTCTCTTTCAAATATGCGTGAACGTCCTGGCTGATGCGAATCAGGCCGTCCTTGTTGCCGCAGGAAAGATAGAGAAGCTTCAATTGCTTCGTGGCCTTCTCGGGATCAGGCACGAGTTCCGCCGCCGGCTTCGTATTCGGCGCGGAAGAGAAGCCGCCGACCCACGCAAACGTGTCGAGGTTGGCGAGACCGATGTTGAGCGACTGCCCGCCGCCCATTGACAGTCCAGCCAGCGCGCGGCTCTCACGATCGGCCTTCACGGAATAGTTGGCTTCGATCAACGGAATGATGTCTTTGATCAGATCGTTCTCGAAAGGCTTGCCCCAGCCGGTCAAGTCGCCGAAGCCGCGGCGGCCGCCTTCGCCTGGAGCGCTGGGAGCCGGCTTGTTGGTGGTCGCATTGCCGTTAGGAAGGACGACGATCATCGGCTCGATCTTTTTGTCGGCGATCAGATTATCGAGAATCACGTGTGGCACGCCGCCTTTCGCCCATTCTTCGCGCTCGTTGCCGCCGATGCCATGAAGCAAATAGAGCACGGGATATTTCTTCTCCTTCGAATAACCCGGCGGCGTGTAAACCTGCATCCAGCGTTTCGCGCCGATGGTCTTCGAGTCGTAATCCACGCGTTCCAGTTTCCCGCTCTCGATCCCCTCGCGCGGTTTGTCGAAACCTTCCGGCGCATCTGGGAAAGCCGGTTTATCATCTGGTTTCAACTCGATTGGTCCGCCAAATCCGCGTCCGCGTCGGCCTGCGGCGGCATTCGTCGCGCCAGCCTTCGTTAATGGAGTCGGCGTTGCTGCTTCTGTTTTCGGAGCAGCGCCTTCGCGTTTTGCGGTGGCTTCCGAAGAACCAAAGTCGCCGACCTTGCGCGTGAACTTGATTTGGTTGCCGGAAAGTTTTCCGGTGTAGGTGATCTTGATTTCGTTATCCTGAATCTTTAGCAGCTCGACGAATGCGACGGTCTCGCCTTCGACTTTGCCTTCCTTCAGTTCGGCTTCGCGCTTTTCGCCCTCGCGCTCCACGCTGGCTTTGCCGGTCACGATCGTGCCGTCCTGTTTGAGCGTGAAGGTGTATTTCTGCAAACCGCGTTGCGTGTCGAACTCGGCTTTCCACGTGCCGGTGACATCCGCTGCGGGAGCAGACAACGAAAAGACTACGAGGGCCAAGAGTGTGATGTGAGTTTTCATGGTTGTTTAGTTCTAAAAGTTTCGGTCCGATTTCGTTTCAATCCTTGAACAACAACGGCGCGAACTCGCGGAGGCTGCGTCGCCATGACTGCCATTCGTGCGCGGTGTCCTGGGAGACGTAGAAGTGTGCGTTTATGCCAGCCGCCTTAAGCGCTTCAGTATTCGCTTTGGGGTCGCCGCCGCGATTAGTGCGGTCACCCCCGAGTTCACGACTCCCGTAGCTGACAAACACGAGCTTCGCCTTCTCTTTGAACTTGGCCATGTCAGTGATGTTCGTCACCGCGATCCTGCCGCCGCTGAACACGCCGATGTGCGAGAACTTGTCGAGATGTGCGAGCGTAATTCCTCGCGTCTGCATCCCGCCCATCGAGAGTCCCGCCATCGCACGATGCGGCTGGTCGGCGACGGTGCGGAAGTTTGCGTCGACGAATGGAATAAAGTCCTCAATGAGCACCTTCTCAAACGCGCTGAAGTTGAACATGCGTCCGCCGGGACCGGCAACGCTGTTTGTCGCGCCGGACGGAGCCGCGTTCGCTCGCCGAGGGCCGCCAGCAAAAGGATTGCCGCCGTATTCCATCGCGATGATGAAGGCCTTCGCTTTTCCATCCGCGATCAGGTTGTCCATGATCAGTCCCGCGTGGCCCTGCCGGCCCCACCCCGTTTCATCTTCGCCTGCGCCGTGTTGCAGGTAGAGCACGGGATAGCGCTTGCTGGTGTCTTTGTCGTAATCCGGCGGCGTGTAAACGAAGGCGTGCCGGTTGGTGTTGCTCGACTTCGCGAAGTAATGAATCTCGCGGAGCTGGCCATGCGGCACGTTCTTGAGCGCGTAAAAGTCCGCGTCCTTCGCGGGAATTTCAACAGCGCTGCCCCAGCGGCTGGAGCCGTAGAAGTAGTGACTGTTCGGATCGGGCACCTCCGCGCCGTCTATCTTGATAGCGTAGTAATGAAAACCTTCATCCAAAGGGCGTGTGTAGCCGTACCAGGCGCCGTCCTCGCCTTTCTTGAATTCGCTGCTGTCGCGGAATGTGCATCCGACGCTTTTGGCCTCCGGTGCCGCGATGCGGAACTTCACGCGACCCTCCGAGTTGTATTGGGGATACTGCTTGCCCGCCTGGTTAGATGGGCAGGGCTTCCAGTCATTGACCGGTTCAGTGGTTTGCGCCACGCAGAGTTGGCTCGACAGAATCGAAGCGCACGCGAGGAGCGATAGTTTGGTTTTCATAAGGTTTCTGAGTTAGTTCCGAGTTTGAATGAGCGGATCGGGCTGCGGCTTGCCGGAGAAATACAGTGCGCGGATTTCGTCGCCCTTCAGCGCGCGGCTGAACAGGCAGAACTCATCCATCGCGCCGCTGAAGTTGCGAATCATGAACGAATCCTCCCTGGGGAACCCTTTGGCGTTCCAATTGCCCAATTCGGCCGCGCCGATGCGGAAGGGTGGTTCGATTTTCAATGCGTTCTCGCCCACTGGAAGCCCGTTGACGTAATGCGCCGCACGCTTCGCGCTGCCGTCGAGCACCACAGCCACATGCGACCACATCCCGAACTGATCGAGCGTGAGGGCGGACTTGCTGGCGCAAATCTGGTACTGGTTGGTCTCGTGGCCGATCACAGTCAGACCCAGCACGCCATCATTGCGAATGAGCCAGTGAATCGTCCCAGGCTCGAATCCATCGCTCATGAAAAGCGAATTGAGCTTCCGATCCAGTCCTTGCACGCGCACCCAGGCCGCGACCGTGATCGCTTCGAATTCGCCGGGAACGCTCAACCGCACACGGTCATTCACGTTCCGAAACTCCAGCGCCCGCTTGTCTGACCAGCGGCCTTCGATCCACTGGCAGCCCACGATCGCGCCATCGGAAAGGGTGCTGGCGTGGCTGCTTGTATTCGGAAGCCGCCAGTCTGTCTCGTTTTCGAAAGCGAAATGCACCAACAGCGACGGGTCGCGACTCAGCCGGACGCTGGCCGCGCGCCACTGATTGCATCGACGTGACTCGGCGGCCACCGACTTTGCTTGGAGATTGAATAGTGACGCAAACGCCGTCCGGTCGGCAGCGACGAGTCGGACCGCATGCGGACCCTCCACGACCGCAGCTCTGCCTTCCTGCAAGTTCTGTTTAGCGGAGCCGCCCGCCAACTCGAAGCCGGCGTTGCCCTTGAACAAGTGCAGTGCCGTCCGGCGCTCTCTCACATCAAGACCGAACACCGTACCGACGTCCGTCACGTTCATCTGCGGAGTCCGAATACGAAAATCACGCGCTTGCGGCGGAACGTCTGCCGTCAGCCGTCCGCTGCGGCACAAAGCCTCGCTCGGAGAGAGGAGTTCGAGTTCGGTTGGCCCTTCGATAACGACGCGGGCACCGCTGTAGAAGACGATTTGCGCCAAACCCGAGTTGAGCCGTAGCCAGCCCGGCTCCAGCGGCGCTCCCAATCGCGGAGCTTCGCCACCTTGATTCCACTGCGCGTCCACCGCACGATCGAGCATCGCGACGGCTTTGCTCGTTGTGCCTTGGCGGTCGGTAGGCGGCGTCGGTCGCAAGCCCCACCATACGGCGGCGAGGATGGCAACGCAGGCGGCCAATGCAACAACCCAAGTCCGCTTACGAGCTGTCGCGCGCGGTCGAGCATGAGGTGGAAGAATACTGGCTCCCAGCGCGGCTTCGTTCTCGTTCGTCAGAGCGAACAGGTCTGGCGCCGAGGCAAGACGCGAATGCAATTCGAGCCGCAGAATGTATTCGTCGCGCGCGACGGCATCGCTTAGCAACAGTTCGTTCAATGCGCGGACTTGCTCATCCGAGGCCGAATCGTGACAGACTGCCGCTACGGCATCATCGAACTCACGCGAAGAAAACTCTATTTTCATGCTGCGCCTTCGACATTCGTGGCCTGCTTGACACAGAGTAGAAGAGCCTGGCGAATCCGCTGAAGTGCTTTGTATGTTGCTGCAACCGTCCGGCCCGAACCCTCCGAAAGCTGCTCAATACTTGTGCGGTGATAGTAGTAGCCCTCGACGAGCGAACGCTGGTCTTCCGGCAGTTTGCCCAGGCAGCCCTCCAGATGGTTCAGCCGGTATTCAAGTTCCGACCGCAACTCCCCGCGTCGTTGCGCAAGTTCCTCAGCGAGTCCCCCTTCCAGCAATGATTGCCATCGCTGCCGTCGCTCGATCCATTGCCGTGCCTTGTTTAACGCGAACCGGCACGCCCAGGGGGTGAAAGGCTGCGCCGGATCATAGGCATCAAATTTTTCCCAAAGTGCAACGGCGGTCTGTTGAACAATGTCTTCCGCGTCCGCCATGTTCGGAACCAAAGCGGCGACGTAACGAAAGATTTCCCTTTCGCTGCGCAAAAACAGCGAAAGGAACCGCTGCTGCGAAGCGCTTCGATCCTCAAACCGGCGCGTCGAATCAGGTGACATTAAAAAGATTCTATCAGTACTTCCGGCTTTGCTACGAAATTGGACAAAGGTTTTTCAAGTCGAGAGAAACAGCAGTGATCCGACTTCGAGCGTTCGAATGCAACTGCTTCGAAAGCCGTTGACTATCAATGGAGCGGGCGAAGGGGATCTCGTTTCAGCCAGGCCATCACCTGAGGCGAGGGTCGGTTTGCGACCTTCGCCTTTCTGCAGAAATGGCTGGAAAGCCACATCTACGGCGGCCGACGTCTACCCGGTGTCAACAGAGTAGTGAGCGAGTAGTTAGCGTGTACCGGGCGGATTCTGAGAGAGTAATGGAGGCGAACAAAACGGACCGAAGAAGAGGGGTGACTTTTACACCGCCACTTTCAGATCATTTTCCCGCCGCCCTTGGCAGACAAGCACCGGAACTACACGTCTGCTGACGTTTTTGCTGACACTTTGGAGGCGAGAAGTTGTGGAGAGATATCCGTCCAGGTTCCCAAGTTCGGTTCCTGAAACCTGGAATATTGGAACATTCCCTTCGTTCAGCAACATGGAGGTCCAAGCAGCTGTTCGGCCAGAGTCCACGTGTCGTCGAAGGAATCATCTACCAGGCCAACCACACCCCTCAAGTCAGCAGCGTCCGCCTTTAGCCGGTGCAACTACCGGAACGACGCATTGACGGCGTGACCTTCCAGCGCACGACAAAATACCTCCGCGTTGACCGGGAGGCAGCCGCGGGGTTTTCTTGATCAGTCACCTAATTCGAGATTGGACTGGTCTGAGGTTGGCTCAAGCCGCGACGGGGGTAATGATTTGTCTTTGACTAGCGTCCAGCCGGAGGCGGCACATCGCTCAAGCCACCTGATCATCCAATGATTGAGTCGTTGAGAATTTGGTAAGGGCGATTCTACCTGCTGCCAGAGATGGAGAATTCGATCCCCAGCATCCGGCAGGACAGAAACTCCGTCGCGGCGACGATGAGCCATTGCGCGAAGCCCAAGCCAGAACGATATCGTGTCTGAAAAGAGGCGTTCAGACCGCACCCACGAGAGCGTCTGTTGCAGCGATTCCCTGATACAAGACTGAGAGGGCCACGACCATGATTGGGTTGTCGCTGCTAATGGCAGTTCGAATAAAGAGCCGGCACCGAGCAATTGGAAATCGGCGATGATATCGCGCAACTCTTGACGTTTGGACATGTATCGAATCCAGTGTTGCACGCGTTGCAAAGGGAATTCGCCAAGGAAATGGTCGCAAATGAACCGTTCCGCCGAGGACCAGAGACGGAGAATTGCCAGAACAATCATCCACGGTGGGGAAGCCTGATAGCTCTTCTGGAGCCATTCTGAAGTGATGACACGATTGAGAAACCTCTCAGCTGGTTCCCTACCCGCACCTCTGCCCAGCTCCAGGGCCGTGACCGCGGAACTGAGATAACTGCCCATGGATTGCCACACCTCCTGATTCGCTTCGGTGATCAATCGGCAGCCGATTTCTTGGGCCATGCTAGGCAGTCCGCAGCCTGCGAGCACTCTTTCAGCAGCTCTCAAGTTGAGAGGAAACTTTAACAACTCTTCGATCCGCGGTTCATTCATTCCGAGATCAGTGAAAAGTTCTTTCAACCGCTCGTTGACGGCTTGCCCTACAATGGGCATCGCAGTTGTCACGTAGCCCAGGAAACCAGATAATTGAGGGAAAGAAATCCTTCGCGCTGACTCCGCGAGAATCCGTCGATTACTCTCCTCCGCCAGAGCCTGCTTCAATGGGCTTGCGATAGTCCACGTCTTGGCCCGCTCCTGCTCATCGGCGTACTCCAGAAAGTGAGCCAAGTGCTCCAGCGATGTATCAAGTGCTCTTTCCGTCAGCGTGCTCAAGTGAATCAAGGCTCCCTTGTCGTCGCGCTTGGCCAGAGATTGCTTCAACAATGCTGCGACTGCCCATTCCTTTTGTCGTTGCTCGTCGCCTGCGTAGTACTGCGCTTCGGCGTAAATCAGGAAGTTCGCCAAATCAGCGAGCGGCGTGGCCAGGGCTTGCTCGAGTAATCGGTTCTTTTCGGTTTTGCCAGCTTCGACCACCAGCGCCTTGGCCAGCGCCTGGTAGATAGGCTTCAACTCCGGCTGCTTCTGCACATACCCAAGGAAGTTCGCCAAAAAATGCAGCGGCGTTCTGAGCGCAGACCTTGTCAAATTCGGCGACGCTACGAGGCGGGCGCAAATCTCGCTGACAGGTAGCACCTTGTGCGCAAGGAGTTGCTTGCACTGTCTCGCGACAGCCACAAGATTGTGCTCAATCAAACGATTAAAGGCATCGGGTTCGTTGATTGCACTTTGAAGCACAAGCTTCGTCGCATTGATGTCTTGCCGCTGAGTTTCGAGGCGGTCGGCAAGAAGGAATCCAAAAAAAGGAGAGTGGTGAGCCAGCTTCGCGTAAATAAGCGTGCTATCTGTAACTGACGTTTCTGATGCAGCGATGATTAGGCGGCCCATTCCCGGATGAAAGAGTCGGTACCGGCTGAAAAAGCCTCGAAGGCTTTCAATATGCCAGACCAATCCATGTCTCAAGCCGACGTTGAAACCCTGCGAACCCAGGACACACTCGACGGGCATAGCCAGTTCCAGTCTCTCACACGCAGCCAACGCCAGCACATTCTCTCGCTCTCTTTCATCCATCAGATTTGAGTACTCTTCACGCACGTAGTCTTTGGCGTCGTCCTCAGAAAGTTCCCAATTGCCCTGCCGCAAGCGGTGCAGCTTCTTTCTAGCTGCGGTGCTGAAGGCGACCAGTTCACCTCCGAAAACTTCCAGCCACTTCGCAAGAACTTCAGGGGGCACTTCCGGGATCGGTGATCCCGTCCACTTCCGCGCGGCCAATCGCCGAAGAACGCCCAGCAAATCGCGACTTTCAACCTCCAACGTTAAGGCCTGCTCCCGAATCGCAGCCAACGGTCTCCCGAGGCCGCGTCGATCACGGTTGTTCTTTGTCTCCCGCCCGATCATCAGGAGACGAAAGGCCCGATTCTTCTCGTGCCACCGATAGATTCGGCTGGTGGTATTTTCCTCGAGATGAATGTTGTCCACGATGGCCAGCGCCTTTCCGCCGTGCAGGACCGCCAATGCTTCGCACATCTGCTCCGGTGTGCGGTCCTCCTGCGGCTGCCGCAAATCGTAGTAGAATGAAGGCGAGTCCCGGAACCGTTCACTTAAAGCCACCAGTATCGCCAGTGTGGTCTTCCCCGCTGCCCCTTTGCCCAGCACGCACGCGAAGTGATTAGTCTCCAGTTTCCCCAAGACCTGCCCGGTGAGTGACGGGGAATGGACGCTGCCGTCCAGATATTCCTTTAGAGATGGCGCAAAGCTAGCTGAATCTTGATCTTCCCCGAAGAGCAGATGCTCAGCCTCACTTACGGAAAGGAAACCCTCGGGAGATGGCTGGCTTTCTGGAAATAAGAACTTTTGTTGCTGCTCGTCGAGATCGAGGAGGTAAATCGCCGGTTCTACCAGAATCGGAAGCAAAGCACGCCGCCTGCTACCATTAGAGGACCACGCGTCATAAAACGCACGGCGGACCGCTTCTCGGTTTGCAGGCGCGTTCGGAAGGTTCTCCACCCGCTCCCACACTGCGTCAAAGAACTTTTCCCTGCGTTCATTCTCCGGTGTCTTTCCGTCGTCATACGCTTCCCTGATTTGGCGTTTCACCAAGTCGATTTGATCGCATTTCCATTTGTCTTTCGGCGGTCGGCCGGACCTCTCTGATCGAGCAGTGGGATGGTGCGAGCGATTGCTCGACGGCCGAGCAGTGCTCTGACGACGCCTCATCCGCGTTTTATTCTTCATGGCCGATTCGGACTGGGAAGTATTTCCGCCACTTTCCGCCACTGGCAACTGCCACTTCATGCCACAGGCGTGTGCCACTTGACGCCATTATGCGCAACCGCCGTTTGCGCTTCGTTTTTTGCGTGCGCCGGCCGTTCGCACGCGGGCCGACGAAGATCAGGCCGCGATGGTCGCAACTAGACCGCAACGGTCGGCGCAGACGGCACGCCCGTTCCGAACAACACGCGTGTGCCACTGAACTCATGCAGAAAGGAGTAACAATCAGGCGGTCACCGACAAGCCTTGTTGCGCGACGGTCTCAGCACTCACTTCCGATCCCAAGATTAGATTCGCCAACGATCTCGGCGTACCAGGATACATCGTTCTCTGGCCGGATTAGTGAGAGTGACAATCTCCCGTTGTCCGGGGCGACAGTTGCGATTATTGGCGCGGGCGTCGGGGGTCTAAACGCTGCGATCAAACTCGACAAATTGGGAGCCGATGTTTCGGTCTTCGAGCAGCGCACGGACCCACGAACTGCAACTGTCAGAGACTCGCGGTCCTTTAATCTGACGATCAATGAGGTCGGGCGGGCGGCATTGGACGAGCCCATACTTTGCGAGCTGTTTGCCGAGGGCCAAGTCATCACCGGTCGGCAGGTCCATTCTCCAAATGGGGGAAGTGCATTCTATCGCTATGGTTCGAGCCCGTATGATTACTTCGTTTCCGTTCCGAGGCACGTTCTCATTTCCATTCTGCTCGCGCACGTTTCCGGCATAGCCGGCGTGTTTTTTAACACCGAGGTTAGAGAGATCGATCCCCAAAGTGGATCAATCGTGACTGCTGGTGCGGGACAGGAGCCTGTTGCCAGACATTTTGATCTGGTTGTGGACGCCGGTGGCCTGCATAGCCGGGGTAAGGAATTGTTGGGGCGCTTGCCAGGAACTTCACTAACGAAGATCTGTCTGTCGACCGGCTATTTGCAGGTAAAGTTGCGAACGGAGGAGGTGAATCGAAATCACTTGCGCCTAGATGCCGTTCAGTTTTGGCCGTCATCGCTCGGAACATCCATCGGAATTCCGAATCGCGACGGGAGCCTTGATCTTCTGGCAATGGCGGAATTTTCGCAGCCGTTCGAGGCACCGATCTTTGCGAATACTGATGCCGCCAAGGATTTCTTGTTTAAGCGAAGTCCGGCCCTCGTTCGGGCGTTTCCCACTTTGCCAGAACGGCTCATTAACAAAAGGCGTGGCTCTTTCGTTTGTGCGTCCTGTGCCCGATGGTGGGATGGCAAGCTGGTGTTGCTTGGCGATGCTGGTCGGGCGATGCCACCGTGGGCGGGTCTTGGCGCAAATGCTGCGCTAGACGATGCGAGGACGCTGGCCCAATGTCTTTTGGAAGCGAAGGGAGACCTTGCCGCTGGACTCAGATGTTACTCGGAGGACCGCGTGACCATAGCCCGCCTACTCTCGGGTTTTGTGTCGAACCATGGACGCACGCTTGGAGGAAGCATCGGGTCAATTTGGTGGCGAGTCGCCCAAACGTGGCTGAGTTGCCGCGAAGTAGTCACTGGAATACGAACCGAATACCAAAGGATCTGTTTCAATCCGCGCGGGCTTAGCGCCTTGCTGCAGCAACAGGCTGAAGAGTGGGCTGCCGACAGCTGAGACCTATCGTTTTTGCCTGCGACGAGGCGAGGGTCGGTTTTCAACTCTCGCCTGAATCAGCGATGTTACGTAAGTCGTTGGAGGCGAGGGTCGGAATCGAACAGGAATCGTCATTTCGACTACTCCGTTACTACCACCCCGCCACCAGAGGCACGCTGCCTCATAACTGACGAACGCCAATAGAATCAGGGGCTTCTGCATTCGAGTCAAGCACTCGACATCGCGCATCCAATACCAATCCGCTACTCGCCAACTACTCATCTACTGCCCGTTTACTGGCACTTTCACTGGCACTCTTTTTTGCGAAAGACCCTGCTTTTATCAGGGTCCAATGACATTCGTCATCAAGGCGCTTTCGTGACACCGGTTGGCATCCGCCGATGAGTTTTTCCGTGTTCACCGCCTGTGCCCGCGCTTCTGGTTGCTCCGCCGCAACCTCGCGCCAGCAGGCGAAGATAGTTTTTCAGTTTACGCCTGCCGTCACTCAGTTGCTGAGGCTCCGCTGCCCGGCGGCGCGGGCGCAGGCGGGTGCGTTTCGTCCGGAGCGGCCCTGCTCTCTGGGGGCGTGGTGAAGAGAGCAGTTCCGCTCCTTCAGAACGAAACGCAAAACATGAACACGACAGAAGACCTCATCTCCACTGAATGCCCCGCAATCGCTCCGCAACCAATTAACAAAATCGTCAAGCCCATCAAATTTCCGAGTCAACCGCAGGAATGGAAAATCGTTTCACTTCGAGAATGTCCCACACCTGACAACATGCAACAGTGCGAGACACCGGACCAGGCAGCCGCCTATTGGAAAGCACATATTCCCGATCATCCCTACTTCAATTCTGAATGTGAATGTCTGGTGGTGTTCATCCTCAACACTCGTCGGCGCATCAAAGGTCATTACTTGGTATCCATTGGAACAATGGATACGATCCTCTGTCATCCCAGGGAGATTTTCAGATTGGCAGTCATGGCAAGTGCATCCGCAATCATCATCTGCCACAATCATCCGAGCGGCGATCCGACTCCATCCGAGGCGGACATCAAAATCACCCGCGATCTCATCCGGGCGGGTCAGCTTCTGAAAATCGAAGTTCTCGACCACATCGTTGTTGGACACCCCAGCCACGTCAGTCTTCGAAATCTTGGCTACTTCTATAACTAACTCATCACGGCTTCCTGAAAACAGGAGGCCATTTTTTGATCGAGTACACTTCACAAGCGGGGATCAACCGGTTCGCTCTCCAGCGCCAGCACTCCGAACACGGCTTCATGCACGCGACGCAATGGTTCTTTGCGAACGAAGCGTTCGAGCGCCTCAATCCCGAGCGCAAACTCGCGGAGGGCCAGCGACCGCTTCGTAGAGAGTCCACGTGCGCGCAAACGCTCCAGATTCTCGGTCGCCGTGTATTCCGGCCCGTAAATGATGCGAAGGTATTCCCGACCGCGACACTTCACCGCAGGTTGAATCAGCCCGCGCCGGTTCTTGGCGATGAACTCCAACGGCTTGACCACCATTCCCTCACCGCCGCTCGCGGTGAGTTCTTCCCACCACGCTATGCCCTTGGCCTCGCTCTCGGGACTTGTCACGTCAATCACGTGAAACGGCGTAGCGACAATGATGCCGCCGGCAAGCCGCGCCAACGTGTGCATGTGCTTTCTGCAAGGAAACAAGTTCATTGGCGACGCGAT
>CAZCUL010000414.1:0-4017 GCA_964501475.1 uncultured Verrucomicrobiota bacterium
GACTTCCACACAATATTCGCCTGCTTCACCGGCCATGATGCCGGGCAGGGTCAAGGTGGCGTTAGTCTGCCCGGGCAAGTCCGCGCCGTTGCGGCGCCACTGGAAGCCGAACGGGCCGCTGCCGCTCGGTTGGGTCTGTAGAGTAACTGTGTTGCCCGGACAAACCGTGACGTTGGTCGGGCCGAGCGCGGTGACCATATCCGAGACCGTGAGTGTGGCGCAGTTGGTCAGGTTCTGGCAGGTGCCGTTGACCACGGCGCAATACTCACCGGCTTGGGCCGGCGAAACATTGGCCAGGGTGAGACTCGGCCCGGTAACACCGGGAATGACCTGGCCGTCGCGCAGCCAAAGGAATCCAAGAGCGGTGCCGCTCTCGATGTTGACGCTGAAGGTGACATTGCTGCCGGAACAGGCGGTCTGGCTGAGCGGACCGCTGACCACGACGTTGCTCAGGACCGTCAACATGGCGCAGCGCGCCACCGAACCGCACTCGCCCATAACCATCACGCAATACTCGCCGGCATCGGCAAGGGCGATGTTGGAAAGGATCAGGGAACTGTTGGTCTGGCCCGCCAGTTCCATCCCGTCCTTGAACCACATGTAAGTAAACGGACCCGTGCCGCCCGCAACAGTGTTGAAGCTGACCATCGTCCCGGCGCAAACGATCTGTGAGGCAAGTTCCGTGGCGGTCGTCTCGGCCAGCACAGCAACCGTCGCGCAGTTGGTGACCGCGCCGCAGGGTCCGCGCACTGCAGCGCAGTATTGGCCGGCGTTGGTCGCGACCACACCGCTGAGGATCAGCGTGCTGTTCGTTTGCCCGGCGAGAGGCGAGCCATTGAAGAGCCATTGGAACGTGAGTGGTCCGGCCCCGCTTGCCATCACCTCCAAAGTCGCCCCGGCGCCAGGGCAGACAGTGACATCCTCAGGCCCAATCACCGAGGGAGCGCTCAAGACCGTCAACGTGGCGCAATTCGTAATCGTGCCACAGGAACCCGCCGCCACGACGCAGTATTGTCCGGCGTCGTCCATGCCGACATTTTCGATGCTCAAGCTGAGCCCTGTTTCGCCCGGCAAAGGAATCCCGTCTTGCAGCCAGAGGAAAGTGGCCGGGCCGCCACTCACCACGCTGGTGCTGAAAACGACATTGCTGCCCGCGCACGCCGTCTGGCTCGCGAGCGGGCTGATGACCACATTGCTCAGCACGGTCAACGTTCCGCAGCGCGCCACGGTGTTGCAAAAGCCGCTGATCATCACGCAGTACTCACCGGAATCCGCGACGGTCGGGGAGGGCAGGGTAAGAGAGCTGTTCGTTTGGCCGTCGAGCTTCATGCCGTCCTTAAACCACATGAAAGCAAACGGGCCGGTGCCGCCGGCGGTCGTGCTGAAGACAGCCGATGCTCCGGCGCAGACGGTCTGATCGTTGAGCAAGGTGGCGGTGGTGTTGGTAAAAGCGGTGATGGTGGCGCAATTGGTCACGGCTCCACAGGGACCGCGCACGACCGAGCAGTATTGGCCGGCATCGGCGGTCATGACGCTGCTTAAGAACAGCGTGGCGTTGGTTTCACCGGGGATGCGCGCGAGCCCGCGGAACCATTCATAATCAAATGGTCCGGCACCGGCGGCCGCGACTTGCAACGTGACGGCGCCGCCCGGGCAAACCGCGGTGTCTTCCGGACCCGTCGCGGTAGGTGGACCGGTAACCGTAAGCAGCGCGCAGTTGGTGATGGCGCCACAGGGACCGGAAACGATTGCGCAGTATTCCCCGGCGCTGGCCGGCGAGACGTTGTTCAGAGTCAGGCTCGAATTTGTTTGGCCAGGCAGCACCTCGCCGTCCTTCAGCCATTGAAACGTGGCGGGACCGCCTCCCAGAACTGTAATGCTGAAGACGACATTGCTCCCAGCGCAGGCGGACCGGCTCACAAGCGGCGAGGCCACGACATTGGTTAAAACAGTCAATTGTCCGCAACGGGCCACCGTGTTGCAGGCGCCTTGCACCATCACGCAGTACTGGCCGGCATCGGCGGGGGAAACATTTGGAATTACCAGGCTGGCATTGGTCGCCCCGGGAATGGCCATGTTGTTGTGAAACCACATGAACTGAAACGGACCTGTGCCGCTTGGAGTGGTGCTTAACGTGACTCGGGCTCCGGCGCAGACCATCTGATCCCCCGGCAAGGTCGCACCCGTATTGGTCAGAACCGTAACCGTGGCGCAGTTCGTGACCGCGCCGCACGCGCCCCGGACCACGATGCAGTAATCTCCGGCCTCGGAGGACATGACCCCATTCAAAACAAGTGTGTCGTTAGTCTGGCCAATGAGGCGAATGCCACCGCGAAACCACTCGAAGCTGAGAGGGCCGGCGCCGGCGGCGGCCGCGCGCAGGACCACGGTCGCCCCCGGACAAACCTGGGCATTCGTCGGCCCGGTGACCGTGATTGGAGTGAAGACCGACAGATTGGCGCAGTTGGTCAGCGACTCACAGGCGCCGGCGATCACCACGCAATATTGCCCGGCGGAATCGGACGTGATGTTGGGAAGCTGCAGAACGTTGGTGTTGGCGCCGGGAATGGGTGCGCCCCCGCGAAACCACTGAAACATGAAAGGGCCCGCGCCGCTTGGGACAGTTTGAAAAGTAGTCGTGGCACCCGGACAGGCCGTCAGATTCGTGGGGCCGACCGCGGTGAGCTGAGTGCTGATGGTGAGTTGGGCGCAATTCGTCACGGAATTGCAGGCCCCGGTCACGACCACGCAATATTCTCCCGCGTCTGCCAGGCTGGCGTTGTTAACGACCAAAGTGGGTCCGGTCGCGGAAGGAAGGACCACGCCATTCCTGGACCACCGAAAAGTGAACGGGCCGGACCCGGTGGCGGCGGTCATGAAGGTGGCTGTCTGGCCGGGACAGACGATCTGGCTTTCCAGCGGCATCGCCGTGGTGGCACTTCCAATGGTGAGGTCCGCGCAGCGCATGACCGAATTGCAGAAGCCCGAAACCATCACGCAATACTGTCCGGCCTGGCCCGGATCGAGGTTGGACAGGGTCAAAACCGCGTTGGTCGCTCCGTCGATTCTGGTGCCGTTGCGAAACCAGGCAAATGCGAACGGGCCCGTCCCGCTCGGGATGGCGGTGAAGGTCGCCGTGCCGCCGGAGCACCCTGTTTGATTCGCGAGTGGGGCGGCGCCATTGTTCGTGGCAATGGCTGCGGTCGCGCACTGCGTGACGGCGCCGCAGGGGCTCGTCAAGGTGACACAGTATTCGGCGGACTCGGTTTCGCCCGGCACTCTCAGCATGCTGTTCGTCTGGTTCGGGAGCGGAACCCCGTTGCGCATCCAGGTAAAGGTGAGAGGTCCAGCGCCGGCGGCCATGGCTTGAAAGGTCAGGTCGGCGCCCGGGCAAACGATTTGGTTGGTCAAACCGGTCACGACCGGCGGCGCGCGCACGGTCAGAAGCGCGCAGTTTGTCACCGAACCGCAAAAGCCGGTCACGCGAACGCAGTAGTTGGCGGCATCGGCCGGCGTGAGGTTCGTCAAGGTCAGACAACTGGCCGTGGCGCCGGGGATAAGCTGTGTTTCGCGGAACCATTGGTATGTGAACGGCCCTTGCCCCTGGGCGACGGTGCAGAAGGTCACATTGCTTCCCGCGCAAACGGTTTGGCCCAGGGGTCCGATGGCGCTCGTGTTGGTGACCAAAAGCGTGATGCAGTTGGTCATGGCGCCGCAGGGATCGGAGACTTCCACGCAGACTTCGCAGGAATCCGCCGGAACGATGTTTGCGAGGGTCAGGTTGTGATTCGTTTCACCTGGGAGGATCGCACCGCACTTGCGCCAGCGATACGTGACCGGAAATTCCGGAGGGAACTGGGGCGCGGCCAGAGTGACCGTTCCGCCGGCGCAGACGCCAAGCGCCGGGCCGTTGGGCTGGACCGGTGGAAAAAAGATTCCCGTACCGCTGATGGAGAAGCTGAAGCCCGGGATGGCCGGAAGTGGAGACAGATAAACGCTGTTCGTGACGGAATTGCA
>CAZCUL010000415.1:0-5865 GCA_964501475.1 uncultured Verrucomicrobiota bacterium
GCGAAGGTAGCGAAGAAAATCCCCGATGTATCGGGATTCCGATTCCCCTGTTTCCTTCGTTGCCTTCGCTTTCTTCTGTAAAAGATAGCTTCTCACTTTTTCGTGTAACATTTGCGCTCGGCAAACTGAGAATTGCTGCTAGAAACGACTGATCGCTTCGGGCCTTTTCGAGGGGTATGGCACGAACCATTGCCAATCGATATTGCGGGCGCCTGGTCATGTAGCTATGAGTTGCGGCTGCAAAGCCAGCGGCAGGAGCAAAGGTTGATGAGGCAAGTGCACCAATTCTTGAATTGCAAGATGGGATCCTTTGAACTTGAAGAATGAAGACCCTCGGAATGAATGCGACCCCTGCGGTCAGAACGGGTAAGGCCGGCTCAGGTGAACTTATTCGCCGCAATCGCGGAGAGGCGTTCAGGGACCGATTTCCGCAGATGAAAAACCTTGACCCGTTCTCCATCATACTTGCCGGGACCCTGCTGGTCTCTGCCGCCGCAAGAGCGGCCCCGGTTTCACGCGGTTATTCCATTCCGTTGATTGATTTGGCCGGGGAAACGAACCGCCAGACCGTGGTGGACCGAGAACGAGGCCAGTATCTCGGCCATCCTTCCACGGTTCTGTTGGAAGACGGCAAAACGATTCTCTGCGTTTACCCGAAAGGACATGGCCGGGGCGCGCTGGTGCTCAAGCGCAGCCAGGACGGCGGACTTGCCTGGAGCGAACGCTTGCCGGTGCCAGAGAATTGGAGCACGAGCAAGGAAACCCCCAGCATCCATCGGGTAATCGATGCCGCCGGAACGAAGCGGCTGATTCTCTGGTCCGGTTTCTATCCGGCCCGGCTGGCCGTGTCCGAAGACGACGGCGAAAGTTGGTCCGCCTTGAAGCCTGCCGGAGATTGGGGCGGCATTGTGGTGATGGGTTTCGTCGAGCCGCTCAAGAGCGGGCCGGGGAATTACCTGGCGATGTTTCATGATGACGGGCGCTTCTTCACGAGCACGAATCGGCAGCAGAAACCGGTGGTGTTCACGCTCTACAAAACATTCTCGAAGGACGGCGGGCTGAGCTGGAGCTGGCCGGCGGCGGTCTATCAATCGAGTGACGTGCATTTATGCGAGCCGGGGCTGGTGCGTTCGCCCGACGGCAAACAAATGGCCATTTTACTCCGGGAGAACGCGCGCAGGAAGAACTCGCATATCATGTTCTCCAACGATGAAGGCGCAACCTGGACCGAACCTCGCGAAGTGCCGGGCGCCCTCACCGGCGATCGGCACATGGGAAAGTACGCGCCGGACGGACGGCTCTTCATCAGCTTCCGCGACACGACACATGAAAGCAGAACGAAAGGCGATTGGGTCGCCTGGGTTGGCACTTACGCCGACCTTGTTTCGGGCCGGGAAGGACAATACCGCGTTCGTTTGATGGACAATACCAAAGCCGCGGATTGCGCTTATCCCGGCGTGGAAGTGCTGCCCGATGGAACGTTTGTAACGACGACCTACGGGCATTGGACTGCCGGAGAAGCGCCTTATATCGTCAGCGTCCGCCTCAAGCTTTCCGAACTGGACGCCAAAGCGCCGGCCGATCCGCCAAAGTAAAAGCGCACCAGGGGAGCGCGGCTGTCCTCAGCCGCAGCCGATGGGAAGCGCGATGACGCGGGAGAATCCTCCCAGGCCCTTTCGGGTCCGTTCGTGCTGCCGCCGGGGACAACCCGCGCTCCGCAACATGAGAATTGCTGCGAGGCTCTGATCTATTCTTGAATCCGAAGGGCAGGGGACCGCCTTGCTACCGGCAGTTCATGGAATGCCCGGCGGCTTGAGCGGCAAGGCGTCCGCGGGAAGCTCGACTTTGTATTTGGGGTCCAGAATCTCGACGGCGGCCTCTTTCTTGAGTTGCGCGAAGTAATCGGGCAAACGCCGCTGGATTTCCTGCTGGCGCAGATGCTCGCTGATCCTCGGGTGAGCTTCCTCGTAGGAAATCTTTTTGGCCGGGATGCGTTCGTGGAGCTTGATGATGTGGTAGCCAAATGCCGTGGTAACGATGTCGCTGATCTGCGCCGGTTCCAGGGAGAAGGCCGCGGCTTTGAACTGGGGCACCAACGGGTCTTCGCGGGAAAAGGTGTATTCACCCTTGGTTTCCTCGATGCGGCGGTCTTCGGAATAGGTCTCGATGAGTTTGGCGAAATCCTCGCCGGCCCTGGCCTTGGCCAGCACTTCCCGGGCGCGCTCGAGTTTGGCTTCGCGCTCTTTGGCCGGAAGCGGCGCCTCGGTGTTGAGATCATGCGTTGCCAGGAGCACATGGCTGACTCGAACCCGCTCCGGCAGCAACAGTTGATCGAGGTTTTGCCGCTTCAAAGCGGCCACCCGCTCCCGCGCGGCGGCCAGCTCCTGGGCGTCGGCCCCGCCGGCTTGGGCGCGGCGCTCGATCTCGGCTTCCATGACTTCGGTGAGAACATCCGCGCCGGTTTCGTAGAACTTTTTTACGGCGGCATCCTCAACCGCGATTTGGGAAACAAGTTCGCGATCCAGGACCGTTTCGGCCCAGGCCTGCTCCATCAAGCGGATATGGAACTGGTCCACGGTCAATCCCAGCGACTTGAGTTGCGCGGCAAAGAGTTCTTCCGAGGGAGCCATCTTTTTCAGATCAGCAAATTTCCGCTCAGCCAGCTCACGCGCTTTGGGGCGGTCGGCGTCGGTGGTGCGATTGATCAGAAGCTGGGTCACAATCAATTGCTCCAGCAATTGCGCCTCGAGCAGGGACCGTTCGCTGTTGCGGATGGTCTGTTTGCGCGCCGCCATATTGGCCTTGAAAGCAATGAACGCGTTGTCGAGGTCGCTCCGATGGATTTCCACTCCCCGTCCGCGGGCGATGACCGGGTCTTCGAACAGGGAGGTGGCCGCAGGGCTGGCCGGCGCGGCAGGCGCGGCGGAAATGGGAGCCGGTAGCAGGGGGGGAAGCAAAGCCAACGCGAGTATGAAAAGAAACAGGCGGCTTCTTTTGGAGGACGCCGGCAGAGCGTAGCGGCGACGGCGCTTTCGGTTGAAGCGCCGCAATGGGCGGCAAAGCAAAAGCGATGTCGCGCTGCGCCCGGCACCGCGCTCCAAACTCGTGCCACACAGAGAGGGCTTCATGGCGCCTTCCCCGCGCTCATCGCGTTGAGCGCCTCTGCGTTATCAGATGGAGCAAACAGATTCTTTTTCATCATTATTACAATGGGATACCGAGCCTAAAGCTTCACTATCCGGACGTTCGAGATATTCGGGTCCTTGCCGATTTCGTCCAGCAGGCTTTGCGGCGGCACGCTGTCGAGGTTGAGAACCGTGAGCGCCTGCCCGCCGGCGTCGTCGCGGCTCAGGCTCATGTTGGCAATATTGACGTGGTGTTTGCCCATGAGCGTGCCGATCTGGCCGACCATCCCGGGCCGGTCCTTGTTGTTCATAAGGAAAAGCACACCCGAGGGAACAATTTCGACCGGCCGCCCATAAAGGCGGACAATGCGCGGCAGATGGCGTTTGCCCAAAATGGTGCCGCCGGCCGAGAGGCGTTGCTCCCCGGAAAGAACCGCCACGTGCAGCCACTCGTTGTAGTCGGTTTCCTCGTTGGACTTGGTTTCTTCGACCACCAGCCCGAGCGAGGCCGCCAGCGTGCGGACGTTGACCTGGTTGACGTCCTTGCCGCCAACCGATTCGAGAAACCCTTTCAGGACCGTGCGAGTGATGGGATCGGTCGGAAGTTCGGTCGCCTTGCCGCCGTAGGTGACGATGATCTGGTCGTTGCGTTTGGGCGCGATTTGAGCGAGGAGCCGGCCGAGCTTCTCCGCCAGGTTCAAGTAGGGTTTAACAATCGCGTAGGTCTTGGCGTCGAGGTTCGGGAGGTTGACCGCGTTGCGCACCGCGCCGTTGAGCAGGTAATCGGTGATGGCCTCGGCGACTTCGATGCCGACATTTTCCTGAGCTTCCTCGGTGCTGGCGCCCAGATGCGGCGTCATGACCACTTGCGGATGGTTGCGCAAGGGCGAGTCCTTGGGCAGCGGTTCGGTCTCGTAAACATCGAGCGCGGCCCCCGCGACCTTCCCTTCCTCCAGCGCGGCCAGGAGGTCCGATTCATTGATGATACCGCCGCGGGCGCAGTTCAGGACACGCACGCCCTTCTTCATTTTGCCGAAGGCGGCGGCGTCAAGCATCCCTTTGGTCTCATCCGTCATGGGCATATGGACGGTGATGAAATCCGCGTTGCTGTAAATTTCGTCCAGTTCCACCAATTCGACCTGGAGCGCCTCCGCGCGGGCGCGAGTGAGATAGGGATCGTAAGCGAGGACGCGCATGCCGAAGACGAGCGCGCGCTTGGCCACTTCGCTCCCAATGCGGCCCATGCCGAGGATGCCGAGGGTTTTGTTGTGGAGCTCGACGCCTTGAAAGGCCTTGCGATTCCATTCCCCCCCTTTCATGGAGAGGTGCGCCTGGGGAATGTTCCGCGCCAGCCCCATCAGCATGGAGAAGGTGAGTTCAGCGGTGGAGATGGTGTTTCCGCTGGGGGTGTTCATGACCACGATCCCGCGCTGGGTGGCGGCCTCCACGTCCACATTGTCCACGCCCACCCCGGCTCGTCCCACAACCTTCAAACGCGGCGCAGCCTCGATGACCTTTCTTGTCACCTTGGTTTCGGAGCGAACCACCATGGCGTCTGTTTCCCCGACGATCGGAACCAGTTCCGCCTCAGGCAAACGTTTCTCGAGCACCGTGACGTTGAACTCGGGCCGTTGCTGGAAGAGGGCGATTCCTTTCGGGGAAATCGGGTCGCAAATGAGCACGTTCATACGAATGAAATGCGGAGTCTAGAAAACCAACCCGGCAGGGAAAAGGTTAAAAAGTGAAAACGTTAAAAAGGTCCAAGTGTTGAAAGCGTTGAAAGGCCCTGCCACCATCAACGCTTCCCAGGCTTTTGCCCGTCCCCGGTTCCGGATTGGTTCCAACCTTTTCCACCCCGCCGCGTTCACCCTTCCAACTCACCTCTCTCCCTTTCAACTCTGCCGGCCTCCAGGCGGTCCGTTTTGAACCGTTCAGTTACGCCGGCCGGTTTCATCCGCCAAAGTCCGGCGAGAATGCTGCCAATGACCGAATGGAACACGCTCGAAATGGCGCAGGGCACCGCGGTGAGCGGATCAACAAAATGCTTCTGGGCCAGCGCCACGCCCAGACCGGAGTTCTGCATCCCCACTTCAATCGAAATCGTGCGGCGCACCTGCGCGTCGTAACCGAAGAGCCGTCCGAACACATAACCGAGGCCGAATCCGCCGGCGTGAAGCAGGAGCACGGCGAGCAGGAGAACGGCGCCGGAACCTTTCACGGCGGCGGCGTTTTGCCCGATGATGCTCGCCACAATCAGGGCGATCATGATCACCGACACCAGCGGGGCGACCGGCAGAATGGAGCGAACCAGGCGTGGTGAAACATGATGCAGCGCCAATCCCGTCAGCACCGGGAGCAACACCACCTGCACCGTGCTGCGGAAGAGGCCCCAGGCATCCACTGGCACGCGCGCCCCGGCCAGCCAATTGGTGAGCAGCGGCGTCATCAGGATGGCGCCAAAGGTCGAGCACATGGTCATGAGAACTGACAGCGCCACGTTTGCGCGGGCCAGATAAGCGACAACATTCGAAGCCGTGCCGCCGGGGCAGCAGGAGACCAGAATCAGCCCGACTGCGAATGGCGTGGGAAGATTCAGCAGATAACCGATTGCCCAGCCGAGAAAGGGCATGATGAGATATTGGCCGGCGAACCCGACCGCGACCGGTTTGGGCATTCGCAACACGCCCTTGAAATCGTCCAGGCTGAGCGTGATGCCCATGCCGAGCATGATGACGCCCAG
>CAZCUL010000416.1:0-5133 GCA_964501475.1 uncultured Verrucomicrobiota bacterium
GTGTGAATTGTGGGTACTCGACCCGGGAGGAATCACAGGACGGGCAGTGAATCGCGTCTTTGAGAGCCTGATCGGCCTCGTCCCATTCCCGAAGCAGCTTGCGGGCGGCATCGAACCTCTCTTCCGGGACGCGCACGCGGATGCCGGCCATGCTTTCGGACATGAACCAGTACTTCTGCAAATTCCGTTCGTCGTGAACCTCGGCTGGAACTCCGGCCGCTTGCAGGCGGTTTTTCAGAGGTTCGGCCTGCTCGGGTTCGTTGAAGGTCAAGACGGTCACCATGTTCATAAGAGCCCTATTGGTATTGCGTTCTACGGCGCCTGCAAGTCCTGGTGCGCTTCGACCTATTTATAACCAGAAAACGCCCGGCTGGCAACACAAGTGTGCAAGGGGGCGGAGATTCAGCAGGGCCGGAAGTATGGAGTTCCGCCTCAGGCGGCGCGGCGTTCACAGACACGATGATTAGGAGAACTTGCCACGAGATCGACAAGGCCAACGTCCCACCGGCTGAAGCCGGAACTCCATGCGGTGCGGAGGTAAAGGCCGGCCAGCACGCGGAGGAAGTTCTGGCGGCTCTGCGTGAAGAGTGATTGTGGCAGTGCGCCTGCCGGTTCAGCAGAACCAGCAGAACCATTCCTCGTTTGACACCGGGTCAGCGACTGCCCTATAAAGCGAACGAAACGAACCGTTCGTTCGAATCACAGAGAACATTCAACCAGGACTCGACTATGGCAATTTCAGTAGGATCCAAGGCGCCCGATTTTGAACTGCCGACGAAAATGGCAGATGGTCCGAAAAAGCTGAAGCTTGGCGAGAATCTTGGAAAGAGAAGCACCGTGCTGCTTTTTTTCCCCATGGCTTTCACCAGCGTCTGCACCAAAGAGATGTGCGACATCAGCCAGGGTCTCAATGATTACGCCAGTCTGAACGCGGAGGTTTGGGGAATCAGCGGCGACAACCCATTTGCGCAGGAAGCCTGGGCGCAAAAGGAAAAGATCACTGTGCCGCTCTTGAGCGATTACGAGCACAAGGTGGCCCGAGCTTACGGAGTGGCTTACGACAGTTTTCTGCCTCAACTCAATCTCGGCATGGGCGGCGTGGCTAAACGCTCCGCTATCGTCATCGATAAACAGGGCGTCGTGCAATACGCCGAGTCGAGCGACGATCCCAAGCAACTTCCGAATTTCAACGCCATTAAGGAAACGCTCGGCAAACTCAAGTAGCGGAAAGCCGGGGCCGCCGCTCGCATCGCAGGGACTCACCGAGGAAAGAAGAAGAGGGAGGGCCGGTTCCTCCTGGTTTCCTTCTCCCTCCGTGGTCCGGTGATTCCGCGGGCGCGCTCTGCTTGCCGAACTTCCCGGCAAAGTTCCTTTTGGCTTCGCCCGGCAGATGAGCTAAATCAACGGTAGAAACCATGCACAAGCACCGGGGCGCGCAACCAAAGTTCGGACATGAAATTGCATAATCTCTTTGAATCGCTGCAAAAGTTCGACGCTGGCAGCGGCCAGCAAGCTTCGTTTTATTCGCTCCCGATGCTGGAAAAGGCCGGGCTCGGTCCGATCTCGCGATTGCCTGTTTCCATTCGCATCGTTCTCGAAGCGGTTCTGCGCAACTGCGACGGCCACAAGATCACCGAAGCGAATGTGCGGGCTTTGGCGAAATGGCAGCCAAAAGGCAACCGGACGGAGGAGATTCCGTTCGTTGTGGCTCGGATCGTTTTGCAGGATTTCACCGGCGTGCCCTTGCTGGTCGATCTGGCCGCCATGCGGTCTGTGGCCGGGCGCCTCGGCAAGGATCCGAAGGTGATCGAGCCCTTGGTGCCGGTGGATTTGGTTGTGGACCATTCCGTGCAGGTGGACTTTTCGGGATCGAACCAGGCTTTACGTCTGAACCTGGAGATGGAGTTCCGGCGCAACCGGGAACGCTACGAGTTTCTGAAGTGGGGCCAGCAAGCCTTCAAGACTTTCAAGGTGGTTCCGCCCGGCATCGGCATTGTTCATCAGGTCAACCTCGAATACCTCGCCAAGGGCGTCCTGGAAAACAAAACGGATGGGCAGCGGATCGTTTACCCGGATACGCTCGTGGGCACCGATTCGCATACGACCATGATAAACGGGCTGGGGATTGTCGGTTGGGGCGTGGGCGGGATCGAAGCGGAAGCGGGCATGCTCGGGCAACCGGTCTATTTCCTGACTCCGGACGTGGTCGGCGTGAACTTGCAAGGCAGCCTGAAGCCGGGTGTCACCGCCACCGACCTTGTTCTGCACCTTACCCAGATGCTCCGCGCCGAGAAGGTGGTGGGGAAATTTGTGGAGTTTTTTGGCGAAGGCGCGGCTGCCTTGAGCATCCCGGACCGGGCGACCATCGGCAATATGTCACCCGAATACGGCGCGACCATGGGCTATTTTCCGGTGGACGACGAGACGGTGAAATACTTTCGGTTGACCGGCCGGGACGACCACCTGTGCGCGGCCCTGGAGGCCTACTTCAAGGCGCAGCAACTTTTTGGAATGCCCCGCCCGGGACAAATCGATTACAGCGTCGATCTGCAACTGGATTTGGGCGAGGTAACGCCGAGTGTGGCGGGTCCCAAACGTCCGCAAGACCGAATCCCCTTGCCCAGGCTCAAATCGACGTTTGATCGGCTGCTGACCGAGCCAGCCGCGAGCGGCGGTTACGGCAAGGATGAATCCAGGGTGGGAGAGACGGTCCGCGTTCGGATAAACGGCGAGCTCGAACAGCCGAGCCGCGAATTATCCACCGATGATCCGCTTGGAGAAACGCCCACCGGCGAACCGATGAATCAGTTGGAAATGCTGACAAACCGGCCATCAGCCGACCCGGTGGAGGCGCTGCCGGTCTCTCCTTTTCGAACCGGAGAAGCGGACTTGCGCGACGGCAGCGTGGTGATTGCCGCCATCACCAGTTGCACCAACACCAGCAATCCGAGTGTCATGCTGGGCGCCGGCCTGCTGGCCAGAAAAGCGGTCGAACGAGGTTTAAAGATCAATCCTGCGGTGAAGACTTCGCTCGCGCCCGGCTCGCGCGTCGTGACCGATTATCTGGACAAGACCGGGTTGCAGCCTTACCTCGATGAATTGGGATTCCAAATCGTCGGCTACGGCTGCACCACCTGCATTGGCAATTCGGGGCCGCTGCCTGCGGCCATCGAAGAGGCCATTCACGAACATGACATTGTGGCGGCCTCTGTATTGTCCGGGAACCGGAATTTCGAGGCGCGCATCCACCAAAGCGTGAAGGCGAATTTTCTGATGTCGCCTCCTTTGGTCATTGCCTTTGCTTTGGCGGGGCGAGTGGACCTCGATTTTGCCAGGGACCCGCTGGGCCAGGACCAGGATGGGAAGGACGTTTACCTGCGGGACATTTGGCCCGACCTGGAGGAAATCCGCGAGATGATGGCGTCGGCCTTGAAGCCGGAGGTCTTCCGCAAACTTTATTCCGACTTCGCGTCGCAAAACCCGAAATGGAACGAGATTTCATCGGCCACCGGGGATGTTTATCAATGGGATGAAAAGAGCACTTACATTCAGGAACCGCCGTTTTTTGAGCATTTCTCCATGGAAGCGCCCGGGATTCGACCGATTGAAAAGGCGCGGCCGTTGGGCATTTTTGGCGACTCCGTCACCACCGATCATATTTCTCCCGCCGGCGCCATCAAGGCGAGTTCTCCGGCTGGCAAATACCTGGTCTCGCGCGGAGTGAAGCAGGACGATTTCAACAGCTACGGCAGCCGCCGCGGCAACGACCGGGTGATGACGCGAGGCACGTTCGCCAACGTGCGCATCAAGAACCTCATGGTTCCAGGCGTCGAAGGCGGCGTCACCCGACATTATCCTTCCGGCGAACAGGTCAGCATCTATGACGCGGCGATGCGGTATCAAAAGGAAGGGGTGCCGCTGATGATTCTGGCCGGACAGGAGTACGGCGCTGGTTCCAGCCGCGATTGGGCGGCAAAGGGAACTCGCCTGCTCGGAGTGCGGGCAGTGATCGCTGCCGGCTACGAGCGCATTCATCGATCCAACCTGATTGGCATGGGAGTCTTGCCGCTGCAATTCGAGGAAGGCACCGACGCTCAGAAGCTCAAGCTCGAGGGCAGCGAGACATTTGATGTGCTTGGGCTCGGCGAGGCAATCAAGCCGCGCCAGGATTTGAAACTCCGCATCACCCGTCAGGGGGGCAAGACCGAAGAGATTCCGGTGCGCTGCCGGATCGATACCGAAATCGAAGTTGCCTATTACGAGCATGGCGGAATCCTCCCTTATGTTCTTCGCCAGTTGCTGAGCGATCGAAAAGGCTGACCGGGTGATTGTGGCCGCAGAACGGCCTCAGTCAGGCGGCGATCCAGTGATCACCCTGGCGAATTGTCAGAAGGCAGGTCTCAATTCTTAAGGCGCGAAGGCAGGCGGAGAGGAAAGGGAGCGTTGAAAATCGGCCGGCGCGATCGTCCGACAGCCGGCTTGAAATGGACCGGCAGCCCAGGCAGGATCAAATTATGAAACGCCACTCTTTTTCATTCCTTCTCGTCGTCTGCTGTTTTCTGATTGCAGTTCTGTGCAGCGGCGCCGCCGGGGAAACCGGGCCAAACAGCAATTCGGTCCGCAAAGACCACCGCTACCTTTACGCGGCGGTCCCCGGCGTTCGCAATTACCTCGAATATGGCGGGCACGGTTTGTTGGTGTTCGACATCGATCAAGGACACCGCTTCGTGAAACGCATTCCCACCGCGGGCCTGGACGAGAAAGGCAAGCCGATCAATGTCAAAGGAATCTGTGCCAGCGCTCAGACCAAACGAGTTCATATCAGCACGCTCCGGACGCTGACTTGCCTCGATCTGGTGACGGAAAAAGTTCTCTGGGAGAAAAGCTACGAAGGCGGCTGTGATCGCATGGCGCTCTCACCGGACGGCAAGCTGATTTATTTGCCGTCGCTCGAGAAAGAACACTGGCACGTGGTGGACGCGCTCAGTGGCGATGTGATTGAAAAAATCGTCACTCACTCCGGCGCCCATAACACCATCTTCGGTCCCGATGGGCGTGAGGTCTACCTCGCCGGTTTGAAGTCGCCGATCCTGAACATTGCCGGCACGAAAGACCATTCCGTCATCCGCAAGG
>CAZCUL010000417.1:0-4067 GCA_964501475.1 uncultured Verrucomicrobiota bacterium
GGGGCAAGGGCCGTAATTCCTACCGGAGGTTTACAATGAATCGAAACGATTTGAACTCGTTGGCGCTTGGAATTGCCTTGCTCACTCAAAATGCCGCAGGCCCCTCGAGCGCGGCTGGGGCGGACGATCCGTTGGCCAGACTCCGGGCGAACAACAAGCCAACCATCATTTTCATCCTGGCAGATGATCTGGGCTGGGGCGACCTCGGTTGTTACGGCCAAAGGAGAATTCAGACGCCGAACATTGACCGGCTGGCGGCGGAGGGGATGCGATTCACCGCCTGTTATGCCGGCAGCGCGGTGTCGGCGCCGTCGCGAGCCGCCTTGATGACCGGTTTTCATACGGGCCATTTACGAACTCGGGGCGACGAGTCGGTCCCGTTGCAGGCCGAGGATGTGACCGTGGCCGAGGTGCTGCAACCAGCAAACTATCGGACCGGGATAGTGGGTAAATGGGCATTGGGGCTGGAAGGCACGTCGGGCGTTCCGACCAGACAGGGCTTTGGGGATTTCTTCGGGTATCTGAGCGGCAAGCACGCGCAGGACTATTATCCCACCCAATTCTGGCGGAACGAGGTGCCTTTCCCGGTGGAGAAGAACATGCGTGGGCATAAAGGGCACTATTCGCACGACATGTTCACAATGGTGGCAAGCAATTACGTGCGAGTGACGCGCTTTTCTCCTTCCTTCCTGTTGCTCGCTTACACGATCCCCCACGCCAATATCGAATTGGGCGCGGAAACCGGCAATGGCATGCAAGTGCCGTCCGACGCCCCTTATTCCGGGGAATCATGGCCTCAACCGGAGAAGAACAAGGCGGCGATGATTACGCGATTGGATCGCGATGTAGGGGCGCTGTTGGAGACGTTGGAGAAATACAATCTCGACGAGAACACCGCGATTTTCTTTTCGAGCGACAACGGGCCGCATTCCGAAGGCGGCGTGGATGCGGGGTTCTTTCAGAGTGCGGGACCGTGGCGCGGCGGCAAGGGAACCTTGTCCGAAGGCGGAATTCGCGTCCCGATGGTTGTCCGCTGGCCGGCCAAGGTGAGAGCGGGCACGGTCAGCGATCAGGTGTGGGCCTTTTGGGACTTCCTGCCCACGGCTGCGGCCATTGCGGAAGTCGAGCCGCCTCCAGCCATTGACGGCATTTCGATTTTGCCGACGCTGCTTGGAAAGAAACAAACCAACCAACATGACTTTTTCTATTGGGAGCTGCACGACGACGGGTTTACGCAGGCCGCACGGATGAAGGAATGGAAGGGAATTCGGCGGGGGCTGGACCGGCCGCTGGAACTCTATAATTTACAAGTCGATCCCGGCGAAACGCAGAACGTGGCTGAGGAAAATCCGGCGATTGTGATACGGATCCGGGAGTATCTCAGCCGAGCGCGCACCGAATCGGAACAGTGGCCGGTGAAAGGCGGAGCCGGGGCCGGACCCCGCTGAGCGGTTATATGTTACCTGAAATTCTGATCCCCTCTCCCCCCGTGAGGAACGAACGGGTAGAAGGATAGGAGAGGGGAAAACCTGACGTAACTTTCCCGTGACAGTTTTGTAACCGAGCCGTAACAATAATTCCATTGCAGAGTAGTCTGGAAAATGTGAGAAGGCTGCCAAGCAATGTTTTCCGAACGGCTGGCGCCGTCCAACCAGGCTTCGGAATTCAGCGCAGATGCAGTCGAAAAGAGTCCGGGCGCGCTGTTCCGCCTTGAGCGGCAATGCATGGTGGTCTGGCGCGCGGCGACGGTGGACAGGCGGCCGATTCGAGCTTGAAGAATAAACCTTGAACCCAACATCTCACTACGAAGCGTCGCTGCAACGCGACATTGATCGCATTCGGCAGCAGGTGATCGACATGGGTGGCCTGGCCGAAGGCGCGCTCAGACGCAGTATTCGCGCGCTGGTCGAGCGGGACCGCCAGGCCGCGTATTCGGTCATCCTTCGAGACCAATACATCGATGAGGCCGAGAAGGAGCTGGACCGGTTGTGCCTGGAGTTTCTGGTGCGCCAGCAACCCGTGGCCAGGCATCTGCGTTTTGTCTATGCGGCGCTCAAGATCAATAACGAACTGGAGCGGATTGGGGACTACGCCGAGAGCGTGGCCCGCCAGGTGTTGAAGATCAGTTCCCTGGAATTTCAGCCCCCTTACCAGAAGTTCAGCCAGATCGCCGACCTTTCCATCGCCATGCTTCACAACACCATCAGGGCGTTTGTGGAACAGAACGCGGACCTGGCTCGGGAGACGATGCAGGACGAAGAGAAGGCCGACGACGTGCGCAACGACATCAATCATGACCTCATGCAGATGCGGCAGGAAGGGAAGCTGCCCTTGGAGGCGTTGACGCCATTGATGACGATTGCGCGGCGGTTCGAGCGGGTGGCCGACCAGGCGAAGAACATTTGCGAAGAGGTGGTTTACATGTGCACCGGGCAGTACATGAAGCACCTCGGCACACAGACGATCCGGGTCTTGTTTGTGGATGAGCGAAATTCCTGCCGCAGCCAGATGGCCGAAGGCATCGGCAATTCGCTCGGCGAAAAGAATTTCGTCTTCTCAAGCGCCGGGCTCAACCCCCAGCCGATCGATCCCCGCACCATTCAATTCCTCTCGGAGCACGGGATCGATATCTCGCGGCACACCTCCAATTCGCTGGAGCACATTCCTCACTTGGACCAACACCAGGTGATTGTGGCGCTGACCAAGGAAGCGCGGAAGGCATTTCCGCCCCCGCCCACCAAGGTGGTCGGGATCGAGTGGGACGTGAAGGACCCTTCGCGGGTGCAGGGGTCCGAACAGGAAGTGAAGGCGGCGTACGAAGCCACGTTCCAATACTTGAACTCGCACATTCGGGACCTGGTCCAGGCTTTTTTAGGTGAAAACGAAAACGGAGGAAAAACCAATGCAACGAATGCGAAATAAAATCCGAAAGACAACATCTGTCATGATCTGCGGCGCCGCTGCACTGAGCATGGCGTTCCTTCAAGCCGGCTGCAAACCGAGCCGGCAGGGCGGCAGCGGAGGCAAAGAGGTAATCCAGGTGCAGGGTTCGGACACTATGGTCAATGAAGCGCAGGCCTGGGCGGAAGCGTATGCCACAGTCAACACCAACGTTTCCATCGAGGTGGGCGGCGGCGGGTCGGGGGTCGGTATCGCCGCCCTCATCAATGGCACCGTCGATATTGCCAACGCCAGCCGCGACATGAAGCCGGACGAAATTGCGAAGGCAAAGAGCAACACCGGCAAGGATGCGAAGGAATTCGTGGTGGGTTACGACGCCTTGGCTGTGTATGTCCATAGAGATAACCCCCTGGACGAGGTCACTATCGAACAGATCGCCCACATCTATGCGGAAGGCGGCAACGTCAGCAAGTGGTCTGACCTGGGTGTGACGGTTCCGGGCTGCAGCAGTGGCGAGATTGTGCGGGTAAGCCGCCAGTCGAACTCGGGCACTTACGAATTCTTTCGCGAGCATGTTCTGGACAAGAAGGATTTCAGACTCGGCTCCAGAGATATGAATGGGTCGAAGGAAGTGGTGGAATTGGTGGGCAACACGGCCTGCGCCATCGGCTACAGCGGGATGGGCTACGCCACGGACAAAGTGAAAATGCTCAAAGTGGCCACCAAAGCCGGCGAGCCTTCTCAGGCGCCCAGCGTCGAGGCGGTTTTAAGCAAGGCCTACCCCATCGCCCGGCCGCTCTATGTTTACACCCTTGGCGAACCGCAGGGAGAGATCAAGGCCTACATTGAGTGGATTCAGTCGGACGCGGGGCAACAAATCGTGGAAGAGAGCGGCTATGTGCCTCTGCCGCCGGACAAGCGCACGAAGTAGTTCATGGCCGAGCCCGCCACGTCGTCAGCCTCCCAGGCGCCTCATACAGCCATGACCGGCTCGCGCGGCGGGCGGCCCGGCGCGCATGGCCCTCGCGGGCCCAGGCGATCTCGCCGCCCGACCTGGGCGGTCGTGGGGGAGCAGGTCCTGGAATGGTTCATCCGCCTTTGTGGCATCAGCGCCATCATTTTTGTCCTGGGAATCTTTTACTTCGTTTTCAGCAAGGCCGCGCCCA
>CAZCUL010000418.1:0-3791 GCA_964501475.1 uncultured Verrucomicrobiota bacterium
TCCGAGGCTGGCCGCAGTGCGCCATTGAGTCGACGGTCATAGCTAGCCAATCACCAGAGACGACAAGAATGGCACCACGACCCCGCCCTAGAAAGTTTCTTTCATGTGTAGCTCACGCAAAGCGTGGGTGGCCGCTCCTGACCATGACTGCTCCTGACCGGCCGGACATTTTGGGCTTGAAACCGCACCGATGGCCGGTGCCCAATGAAACAGAATCGAAAGGCCCGTCTGATCCGGCGGCGCTTTCATGATATATCGCTATGGTTAAAATTCCTGTTCTTCGCTGGGGGCAACCTTATGAAAGCCTCGAGCACGACAAAGTCATCGATTTCGTCACCGGCGAGACGCTTGCCCAGGTGAGCCAGGCCAATCCGGGTCTGCTCGCCAAGGACATGAAAAAGGCGGAGCGGGCCCGCGCTGCTTTGCGCGAAATCCCCATCCGCCAGCTCGTGCAAATCATGAAGAAGGCCGCGGACCTCTATCGCGACGCGACCTTGCCGATGGGCGACGGCACGCAAAGCCCGGACGATTTCGCGCGGCAGCAGTCGGCTTCGACCGGGCTGCCCGAGCACATGTGCAAGTTCAACATGTCCAAGAACCATTTCGTGCTCTCGAACATGGAGCGGATTCTCGATTGCCTGACGCGCGGATTGCCTTTCGAGGTTTTGACGCGCGGTTACGGCGAGGAAGGAAGAGGCGTGGTGGTGAGCTACCAGGCGCAGGCGCCGACCTTGGGGCTGGTGTTGCCGTCGAATTCCCCGGGCGTCCACACCCTTTGGCTGCCGGTGATTCCGATGCAGGTGGGCCTGGTGCTCAAGCCCGGCCCTCAGGAACCGTGGACGCCTTACCGGATGGCCTCCGCGTTTTTTGAAGCGGGCGTGCCGCGGGAGGCGATCAGCATTTATCCCGGAGGCGGGGAAATGGGCGCGGAAGTGGTGAATCGCTGTCGGCGGGTAAAGATTTTTGGCAGCACCGAAACGGTACAGCGTTACCACGGCAATCCCTCTGTGCAGGTGCACGGCCCGGGCTTCAGCAAAATCATTCTTGGCGACGATGTGGTGGATGATTGGCGTGAATACCTCGACTTGATGGCGGAGAGCGTTTACTTGAACAGCGGCCGCGGCTGCATCAATTGCTCGGGTGTCTGGGCCTCCCGGCACACCCGGGAAATCGCGGAAGCCCTGGCCGAACGCCTTGGCCCCATCGATGCAAAACCACCCGATGATCCGGAAGCCGGGCTGGCGGCATTCACGGTGCCCGGGCAGGCTCAGGCAATCCACTCGAGCATTCTGGACAAGATAAAAGAGGACGGCGTGACCGACATGACCGCCCAATTCGGATCGCGGCTGGTCGAGCACAAACGCTGCGCTTATTTGCGACCGTGGGTCATTCACTGTGATGCGCCGGAGCGGAAGATTGCCCAGACTGAATACATGTTCCCTTACGTCACGGTCGTGCAATGTCCGCAGGCGGAGATGATCGGGAAAATCGGACCGACGCTTGTTGGCACTGCCATTACCAATGACCAGGCCTGGGAGCGGCAGCTTCTGGAGGCGACACACATCGACCGCTTGAACATCGGCCCCATCCCGACAACCAAGCTCGATTGGCTTCAACCGCACGAGGGCAATATTGTGGACTTCCTCTTCCGAGCGCGTGCCTTCCAGACCACGCCGGAGAAATTGAAGGCGTAAGCGCTGCCTGCCGCGAACGAGGACAGTCTGTGGTCCGGACCGGTCGCGCTCTATATCTGGATAAGCGGTGGCAAGCGAAAGCACGACACCGCCTTGGCTGTGCCCGCATCGCTCGATCGCCCCCAGCGAAAGCGCCGTCGTCGCTTTGCCGGCTTTGCCGGTGCACTCGAAAATGGCGCAAGCCATCCCGTCCGTCCGAATAGCTCTAGACCTTTGCTTCAGCGGGCCGCCCTGCCGGAGCTTTCACTCGCCGTGCCAGGACGTGGTCCAGGGACCATCGGCCGGCACCGTGGACGAGGATCACTATCAGGAGAAACAGCACCAGGGCGGAGAACTCGAGGTCCTGCCGCGGCAGCACTTCCCTCATGTTCGGCAGATGCACAAAGAAGATCGCGCCGATCAGGATCGGTATTTGTGCCAGAGCCGCAATGCGGGTCAGCAGACCCAACGCCAGCAGGACTCCGCCGATCAGGTGTGCCGGGATGACGTAATGAAGCACCGACAACGGTGCGAACCACAGATTCTCCGTCTCCTGCATCAGCGCGGCCAGTTCCTCCCGATGCGACATGAGATAGAGCGCCTTGAGGAATAAGCCGGCGCCCAGATAGATGCGGATAAGGTCGATGAATACGTCCCGGTGCGAATCGACCCACTGTTTGCATGCATTGATGTTCATAGACTGATCCCTTCTCCCGGACTGATTGAATCACGCCCTTTCGTCCGGATACCGCCAGGTCCATCAAACAGCACAGCATCGCCGTGGCAAACAATCTTAGCCAGCGGAGCGATTACCGGCTGACATGACAAAAGTAGGGGAATTGGAAAGGAAAGGCAATGCTGGTCGTGGGCGTGCCGGGACGGCGCGCGGGCCGGCGCATCTCCAAGACACTTTTCCTGCCCGCTGGCCTCTCTGCACGCTTTTACATCGATTTGCGGCCCCGGCTTGCTCCACTCTTTCGCCGGAAGTCTTCGTAGATTTCAAGGTAGCGCCGGGCCGTGCGCTCCCACGAAAAATCCGCCTTCATTGCGTTGCGCCGGTAATGCCGCAGCAGCTCTGGATGCTCGTAAAGCACCAGCGCCTTCCGAATCGCCTTCGACAACGCGCGCACGGAATATTCGAGGAACTTGATGCCGTTCGCGCGCAGGGCGCTTTCTGACACGTCCACAACACTGTCGTCCAACCCGCCTGTGGTCCGAACAATCGGCACAGTGCCATAGCGGAGGCTATACATCTGGTTCAGCCCGCATGGCTCGAACCGGGACGGCATCAGATAGAAATCGGACGCGGCTTCGATGCGATGAGATAATCCGTGGTCGAAACCAATGTGAGTGGAAACCCGCGAAGGGTGCCGGCGAGCGAGCTCTCTGTAGGCCTGTTCAAACCTTGGCTGGCCGCTGCCCAGGAGAACAAATTGCATGCGCGCAGCGAGCATTTCTTCCAAAGCGCCGAGCTGAATATCGACGCCCTTCTGCTCGACCAGCCGCGTGATATTGCCAAACAAAGGAACTCCGGGGTCCGGCTCCAGCCCCAGCTCCTTCTGCAGCTTCTGCTTCTCAAGGGCTTTATTCTCCAGCGAACGAAGGTTATAGGGATGTTCCAGATACGTATCCGCTTCGGGATTCCATTCATCGTAATCCACCCCGTTCAGAATCCCAACCAGTGCGTCCTGCCGTTGTCTCAGGTGGCTATCGAGGCCGCAGCCAAACTCCGGCGTTGTTATCTCCCGCGCATAGCGAGGACTCACCGTCGTGATCAAATCCGAGTAGGTAATCCCGGCTTTCAAACAGTTCATTGCCCCATAAAATTCAATCGCGCTCGGATTGCAGTAATCAGGCGGGAGATTGGTGAGATCATAGGCAGAGGCTGGAAACGATCCCTGGTAAGCGAGATTATGGATGGTCAGGCAGGTCGGCGGTGCTGTCAACCAGCCATCGGCCAGCTTCTGATGCAGTATCAGTATCGGTACCAGCGCTGTTTGCCAGTCGTGCACGTGCACGATCTCAGGCCGCCAGGGAAGAAAGCGGGCCATCTGCGCCACGCACTTGCTCAGGAAAATGAATCGTTCCGCGTTGTCCGCGTAATCGGCGCCCTCGTCG
>CAZCUL010000419.1:0-5379 GCA_964501475.1 uncultured Verrucomicrobiota bacterium
CGGCGTGCGATGCAGGTGCGGCATAACCCGCTGCCGTGCTGCAAGAACATCGTCGGGGGGGATCAGCGGAGCCGCGGTCATGAGAGAGGCGCTCCCCTCATCCGCGAACCGATCCCGATCAGAGCAACCAGCGCCCCGGCGAAATATTTCGAGAGGCCTTTCATCGGTATGTCTTTGTTCACAATGTCAGCAAGACTAGTATGGAGTCTCCGAAATGCCTATACATTTGGAAGTCGCGCGATGGGCGCCTTTGGTTTCCCACAACGAGGGGCGTAGCCACCATCGATCCAAAGCTTAGAACTGAAATGCCCCACGGGCTTCGCCCACCGTCCATGCGCACATTTTATGGAGACGCGCCTGGAAGGCAATGGCTGTGTTGAGCCTGGAGCGGAGATGCGCCAGAGCGCGGCTTTCCCAGATACGCCCGTCCTGGGTAGGGCGAGTCTGTCTCGGCGAGCCGCACCCGCCGTCCCTCCGCACGGCGCGGGCTCAGCGAGGACGCTTCGCCCTACCTTCGGCTTGGCAGGGATGCCTTGCTCTACCCTTCGGCTCGGCGGGATCAGACGCAAATGCGTTCTCCGAGAAACCGTTATGAGTGTCAAGTCGCTGGAATGAACCGCTGCAAGAGCATTGCGGCCAGGAACAACAGCAGAAAGATGGGCATGAGAAGGAGGTCGCTACCGCCCACGGCCAGCAGATCCACCAACACAATTCCAGCCAGCAACCCCGCCACGGAGCGGCCAACGCTTCGATGAGCCGACCAGAAGGTGTGCCGCAAACAATACAGAACCCAGACGATTAGAAGGACCAATAAGGCAAAACCGCGCCATTGAAACTCTCCGCGATTGACGATCAGCGCCAGCACAACCGGCGCGGCCAGGAAGAGGCAGGGCCAATACCGCACCGGGCCGCGCGATGTTTCGCCACGAGCCAGGAAACTCAGCCCCACAATATAGGCTCCCAGCACCAACGCACTCCAAATGCTCAATCCGGTAATGCCGCCTTCCGTGGCCGCCGCCGCCGCCAATACCAACAGCACCCGGCAAATGGCCATCAACACCGGTGAGAAGGCAAAAATCTTGTGGATGACATCGTACACGAAAATGCAAGCCGCAAGCAGGCAGGCCAGAATGGCAGTCGTCCATCCCAGCAATCCGAACGAGAGCAGCCCCAACCCCAGCCAGCTAAAACCCCATTGCCAAACCGCATCGGCTTTGATCGCACCCGACGGAATGGGACGTTCCGGACGGCGTTGCTGATCGAATTGCGCGTCGAAGGCGTCGTTCAGGTACATGCCAGCCAGATAAAGAAACGTTCCGCCCAGACAAACCATGAAAAAGCGGTGCCATTCGCCCGACCCGCCGAGCCACCATCCGGCCAGACAGTTTGACCAGACGGTGGGCAGGTTTGAAACACGCCCCAGAATCAGGAGCGAGCGAGCATACCTTCCGACGGTCAGCGTCTGAGCAATCATCCCGGCGAAGCAAACCAAGAAGCCTCGTCCGAAGCAAGCGGACGGGAATGAAAACAAAGCTGGGGAAGGGCTTCGATGTCCGGCTACCTTCCGGTACCGCCTCGCGGTTGGGGAATCCCTTTGGCATCGGGGGCAAGCTGCCCTGAAGGCGCCTGAAGGCCGCGGTCCGATGTCTCTTCTTTAAACCAGTGAAGTGCCTGACGGCACCTTAACCACAATCGTTCCCGCAATTTTATCGTGCCACGACTGCTTTTCCGGGTCCCAGCCGGCCCAGAAGAACCCCAGGAAAAGAACCAATGCGGAAAAGAAAGCCGACAAACAGCGCACCACAGCTTCCCCATAACGAATCGGGCTCCCATCCCGCCGAATGATTCTAAGCCCCACCACGATTCCGCCAATGGTCGTCCCTTTCCAGGACCACATGGCAAAGTGATAAAGCACCCAAACGATCATGGTTGCCTCGGCCGATCGGAAAAGCATCATAACGGTTCCCACAAGGATGGCGTCCAGAAGCGTCGCCACCAGTCGCAGCCAGAAACCTGCGCGCGGCAAAAGCAGCGGCTCTGCCGGGGGCAAGGCGGCTCCACTCGATGTCGATGAAGCCGTTCCCAGGACTGCTGGTTGCACCGGCACCGCTGCAGATGCAGGTGATTCGGAGCGAAAGACGTTCACTGCCGCCAGGACGACGGCTCCCAAACCGACCGTCGTGACGAGGCCCCAAATCACAAACCCAACCACGGGCAGCATATAGCAGATGAAGAAAAGCAAGGCTCCCGGAATCAGAGCGATGACCGGCCAGGCGGCCGCTTTTGAGCCGAACTGCGCCAACATCCGGCGGCCGGCGGCGCAATAGACCGTCACTTTTCCGAGAATGATCAGCGCGGCCAGGAGGCAGAACACCAGTGGAACACCGACGACGCCCACCACGGAGACAGTCAGCAGGAAGAGCAGCGGTCCAAGAAGGACAAAAACGAGAAGCCCGAGGAAGAACGAGGTTGCGGGCCTTGTCTGCAATGCATCGGCGCAGGCCCCCACCGGCTTGGGCAGCAGCCCGGCCACGACCGCATAGAAAAGGAGCGATATCGCAACCAGCACCCAAGCCCAGGCAAATTGATGCGGCAGAGGCCGCCCCCAGAGGAGGCCCTTGGTAAACCACTGCCGCGGGTACTCCCAAATCGCCAACGGAAGTTCCACCTGGATGCGTTCCCCTTTAATCTCCGCCGAGGGATGCACTTCGAGATTTCCGAGGGCGATCAAATCGCGCCGCACTCGTGCTTCCGGCCCCAGCTTCACGCTGCCCAACACGACAATCAAATCGCCCTCGACCGTGCCATCGACAGTGACGTTGCCGCCCACCGCAGTCACGTCGTGGTTGGTTTGGTTTATCGGGATTACGATATCGTGACCGACGGCGATCCTGTCCCTCGAATTCCGGTGGTGTTCGTAAATCTTGATTGGGCCGACTCGGACGGACGGTTCAGGCTCGGGCTGTGCCAGTGCTGCCATCGGGCAAAGAAGCAGCAGAATCGCCCGCGCCCAGCTCAGGGGGGCCAGGGTCATGTCCGCACCCCTTGAGCGCGTTGCATGGCTACCCGGGCGAGCAAGGACCCCGCGCCGATGAAGGCCAGATAGGCGAGGAGGCAAAGGGCGAATCCACCCCAGGCGGCCGGATGGTTCGCAAGGGCGTTCGCGCTCAGGTTGAACGCCTCCATGACCGCAGCGCCCGCGGCGAAGATTCTCTCTGCCGCGTCCCATCGTTCTCCCGCCCAACCGAGCAAGCTGCTCAATGTCGTATCGATTGAGAAGGCGCCTGCCGTCAACGCAACAGCGCTCAAGACAAAAACGGCCAAGCCGGCCATCCGCGCCGCGAGCGGCCAATGCCACCAACTGCGTTTCCACCACGGCAATGCCGCTTTCTGCGAAACCCGCTCCAGCACGGCGTCAACGAAGCCGGCCGGCGTCTGACGATCTGGAAGACGCCGCAGTTCCTGGTGAATGAACGTCTCCAGTTCGGGATCGGTATGAGGATTGGAAGAGCGCCTCGGCATGATCGATTCGATAAGAAAGTTTACGTGCCCGCCAGCAACCAGACATCATTTAAAAAGGTTCGTTCCAGCGCGGGTGGCCGGGGATGGCTGGGGTGGCCGGGCGAAGGATCAATTTGTTCGAAACCGGGTTTCAGCCAGCGCCGCAAAGATTCCCGGCCCCGGTGGATGTCCGTTTTGACTTTGCTCAGGGAGACTTTGAGCCGCGCCGCGATCTCCTCATAGCTCAGTTCCTCGAAATGGAACAGGACCAGGGGGACGCGTTGGGCCGGGGGCAGCTTTTGCAGAGCCCGTTCCAGATGCGCGCGGCGGAACTCTTCCTCGTCCATGCCTTCGCGCGGTTGATGCGACGGGAACAACTCGCTCCACTCCTCGGGCGAGCTTGTGGTGAACATTTCGGAAAAGAAGCGCCAGCGGGCCCGATACCGCGAAAGGTGATTCAGGGAAAGATTGGTCGCCACGGTTTTCAGCCAGCCACCCGCCGATGGGTTCTCGCGCATTTGATCGAATCGCTCGTAGGCCTTGAGGAAAACCTCCTGGGCAATGTCGGCCGCGTCGGCTTCGCTGCCCAGCAACCGCACGGCGGTGGTGAACACCATGCTCTGGTAGGCCCGGACGAATTGTTCGAATGTCTCGGAATCAGTCATTGCCGGCGGTGCGCAGAGTCGTGCATTTCCATCTGAAAGACACCGGAAAAAGCAGCCAGGTTGCAAAAAAATGCCTGGCCGGATGAAAAGCCGGCATTTGTCTGGCGCGCAGCGTCACAACCATGCGCCCCCCTCCCCTGCTCCGGTTTCCGATGGTGGAGAGGGAACGGATTGATTGGCAATCTTACTCGAAATCGTAAACGACCACTCTGGCGCAATTGGGTTTGAAGACCTTCTCGACAAATTCGACGTGGAGCGGATCGGCCTGGTAGTCGTCCTGGGTTTTCTTGTCGGCAAAGACAATGTTTAAAGCCACCTGGTAGGTCTGGTCCACCACCGGCCGATCGCTTGGGGCCATGCGCCCGACATGAAAATGCTGAACGCCGGGGATCGGTTTAAGGTATTTCTCCGCGCCCGCGATGAGTTCATCCGCGGCTTTCGGTTTGCCCGGATCGGTCCAGAAAATGACAACGTGTGAAAACATAGTTTGGTTCGGTTAAGGCCCCGCCATTCTCCGGCCAAGCGCGATCCATTCAAGCACGAAAGACCCGGGAATCAAATTCGAGGGCGGTTCCTTTCCACGAACCGTGCTGCGATCCGGCTGAATTTGGACTGCGGTGGCAATCCCGCCACAGCGGGAGCGACACCGCTTTGGCTTTGTCAGTCGTTCCAGAAGCCGGAGCCAAAGCGCCGTTGCGCTCTGCCTGTAGAGGACTACCGCCCGTCCTCCGTAGCAATACTGCGGAGGGTGGACACTCCAAGACGCTTCGCGTTCACCGGGACCGTTGGGAAGTCCGCCAGGTTTTGGACTGCGCCAGTCCTCTGGCGCTCTGCCCGCGGGACGCAGGATGGACGACAAACGAATCTTGCCCATCAGCTTCAGCACGCTCCGGAAAGAAAGCGGTAGAGGACTTTGCTCTGCCATGCTCTGCCACTCCAGAAGGCTGACCATGAGGTTCTGTTTCACGCCTCGCGCTGGAGCGCGTATCCGGACAGGCGGGACGCCTGTCCTACGCTATGTTCTTCCAGTTCAGCGCTGCGGCCGGGGAGAGCCGCGCTCCTTTCAGGAGCGACAGAATCTATCTCACTGAGCGGGCGAAACGATCTGAACGCTCTCGACCCCGATCCGTTTGACCGGTTTGCTCCGCTCGCCGCTGCCACTGGCCGCGGTGGGCGTTTCACCAATTTTCCCCAGCACGTCGTCCCCTTTAAT
>CAZCUL010000420.1:0-7162 GCA_964501475.1 uncultured Verrucomicrobiota bacterium
AACTTGATCATATCGCCATCGTGGTGGCCGACACCGAAGAAGCCCTGCAATTCTACCGCGACGTACTCGGCTTACCCGTGGTCCTGAGCGAAATAATGGAAGATTCTAAAGTGCGGCTGACCCATCTTGATTTGGGCAACCTGCACCTTCAACTTGTCCAGCCGCTCACGGCAGAACATCCGCTCCGGCAACACCTTGCCAGACATGGTGAAGGGCTGCATCACCTCTGCTTCCTGGTGGACGATCTTTCTGAAGCCTCGGCCAAACTGTCCGCAATGGGTTTGAAGCCGCGCAATCCTGGCCCGCACCGCGGCCCGCGCGGACGCAGGGCGGCCTTCATCGATCCTGCGGACACCCGCGGAGTCCTTTGGGAAATGACTGCCAATCCCCGGGACTGAAGCAGACGCCATGCATGGCAAGCCAAAGCGCCCTCGCCACAGTCGTCGCTCCGCTTTGAGTGGCGCAGTCCCAACGCTGCCCGGCCTCAATCCAAAACTTTGATCCGGGCGTTTCGGATCTCGACGTGTCCCCCGCCCCGGCTCAATTCCTGAAAGCCGATCCGCCCTTTGCGCGGACGATCCCTCAGGGGTGGAGCGTCGGACCCGTCATGGCGCCTGGCTGGCTCAGTCTGCTCCGCAAGATTCAAATCGAGAATTGTCTCTCCATTCAAGACCACGTTTACCTCGTTTCCGCGGCAGGTGATTCGATACCGGTTCCACGCACTCGGCCTGAATAGCTGCTGACGCGGCGCCGCCGCGCGGTAAAGAGCTCCTGTCAGTTCGGATTCCCTGGCCGCATCATCTCCAAAATAACGCGGATCGACCATTTGCAATTCGAGCCCGTCGAAGGCCGGGTCTCCTTTCAGAGGAAAGCGCAATCCACACCCGCTGTTGCCACGCTCTCCCAGTTTCCATTCGAACTCGAGAATGAAGTCGCCATATTCGCGCTCGCTCACCAGCCAGGTGCCACGCGGCTCGCTGCCGTGAAGAATTCCCTTCTCCACTCTCCAAACCGCCCCCTCCGGCGCCGGCTGGCTAACGTCGTTCCAGGCGCTAACCATCCATCCGGTTGGAACGCCTTCATTCGCAAACAACGCCACAAAACCGTCCGCCTTACGGGAAGCCCCGGCTTCCTGCTGCGCCCAGCCATTCCGGACGAAAGCCAGGAGACAAACCGCAATGAACATACTACGGCTCATGGTGCAAAGGTTCTTTGCGCTTTTGGCCTGCATGGGTTCAATGGCTGTTTTGGCTTGAGGTGGACTTCGCCGGCCGCACGTCCACACAGACAAGATCGCCTGTTGAATTGCGACAATAAATCAGCCCGTTCGAGAGAACCGGCACCGTCCAATTCTTTCCGCCCAACACTTGCGCGCCGGAGATGGCCTGGAATTCCCGTGGCGTTGCTTCGGCGATAATCAGCTCACCCTTCTCGCCTGCGACAATGAGCTTGCCATCCGCCGCCGTAACCGCGCCCAGTCCGACAGACAGTTCCTTCCATTTCACTTCGCCCGTCGCAAGATCGACACAGCGCAGGTCTCCCGCGTAGCCGGATTGGCCGCTCACGCCGTAAAGATAACCGTCCATGAGCAGGCAGCCGTTCAGTTGGTTGTGCATGTTTTGATTCTGCCATTCGAGTTCCGGCCTCCCGTTTACCAATTTCAACAGAGCGCCCCCACTGCGGTAACCCGAAGAAATGAAAATCTTGTCGCCTGAGATGATTGGGTCGGCCGCGTTAACGTCGTATTGTGTCTTCCACGGAAACTCCCAGAACACTTTGCCGTCAAGGCCCACCGCTGCCAGGGCCTTGGCGCCAAAAATGAGCAAGGCATCCCGGCCGTTGAGTTTGAAGGGAACAGGGGTTGAGTAACCGGACGCCTCTTTCCCGGTGAGCCAGACCAGTTCACCCGATTGCTTTTTGAGCCCGGCGCCATAGCGGCCCACATTCAAGAGCAGGAGGTCCCCCTGCACCAGCGGCGAACCGGCAAATCCCCATTCAGGCAATTTGAGGTCAAGCGCCTTGGCAATATTCTTCGACCAAATCACCTTCCCCGAATCGGCGCGGAAAGAGAACAGGTCACCCTTGCGGCTGATGGTATAAACCACATTGCCATCCACGGTAGGCGTGGCGCTCGTCCCGCCTTCGTAATAGCGCGGATCGGTAGGACACGGATACCGGTGAACCCAAAGTTCCTTGCCGCTTTCGGCGTCGAAGCAACATACCGAATCCACGTCGGCCCGGTTGCCCATCGTGAAAAGTCGGCCATCACTCACTACCACCGAAGAAAAGCCGGTGCCCACCTGCGCCTTCCAAAGGCGCTTTGGGCCGCTCGCGGGAAAATCCGCCACCCAACCCGACTCGGTGGAAATTCCGTTTAACCCGGGACCGCGCCAGCGATACCAGTCCACCCCGCGGGCCGAGGCCGTGATCCAGAAAAGGACCGCGGCTATGCCGAGAATGCGCCTTGCCATCATGGCGAAAAGCGTTGCGCAGCCTGGGCCTGGTGTCAACGCTGCCAGAACAAAACACCGCAATTCTCATTTTGCGAACGTCTCTATCAGTATCTCTGGAAATTGTCGCGCAGGGCGCGAATTCGCCGGAGCGGCTGTCCGCAGCCGCAGCGCTTCCCGAATGCCAAAGACGCTGGGGAGCCCGGAGTCAGCCTTACTTCCCGGCGTGCTGCGGGCAGCTCCGCTCCTTTGGTGCGGCGTGGCCGCGCTGCTTAGCTGGACTGTGCCGAGTCTTTCGGCCCGGCAGGGAACTGGTGGGTGGTGTTGTTTCGCGCGCTTCGGCAAAACTCCTTGAAAGCCCGGAACAGGGATTTACGTTTGCCGAAATGAACGCCGGCAGCCATCGGACTCACACTCCGACCGAAGCCATGGTTGCCCCCTGGGTTTCCGAGACAGCCCGCCGCCCGATCGGCTTCGCCCAGGTGCGGGAGGATGCGATGCTGGATCAATGGGTGGTGGAACACCTGGCTGAGGGGTCTGCGGTGCTCATGGTCGCGTCAGGGGGATGCTCGGCGGCGGCCTTGGCTTCAATGCCGCAAGTCTCGCGCTTGCATCTGATTGATCCGAACCCGGCGCAGATTGCGATTTCCCGCTTGAAACTTCGACTGCTCGCGACGGCCAGCCCCTCTGAAAGACTGGCGCTTCTTGGCCACGCTTCCATGTCTGTGCCCGAACGCCGTCGGCGACTGACCGCCGAGTTCCGGGCCTTGAATCTTCCTCCGGACGCGATGGGGACCATCCAGGTCATGGCGGAAGAAGGGCCAGATCACGCCGGTCGTTACGAGGTCCTTTTTTCAGCGCTGCGGGCCGCCCTGGGAGGTGTGGCGGATGAACTGACAGCGCTGCTGCAACTTCGAGACCCTGCCCAACAGGCGCAAAGGGCCGGCCCGGCAACGCATCTTGGCCGCGCGCTCGATACCGCCTTTGATACGGTGATGACGTTGTCGAATCTGGTGGCGCTGTTCGGCGAGGCGGCCACCAGAAACCGCTGCGAACCTTTCTCGCGGCACTTCGCCCGACGCACGCGGTATGCCCTGGCCAGTTTGCCAGCGGCGGACAACCCTTATTTGTGGCAGATGCTGCAAGGGCGGTTTCCTGATGGGGTTTTGTATCCGTGGCTGACCGCGGCCGCTCCGGTTCGCCTGCCCGAAGTGCAATGGACCATTGGCACCATGACCGAGGCGCTTCAGGGGCCGGTGGAGAGGTTTGATTTTGTTCACCTTTCCAACATCCTGGATTGGCTTGACCGGGAGGATGCCAGGTCCATCCTCGAACTCGCCTGGAAGGCATTGCGTCCGGGAGGATCGACGTTGATTCGCCAACTCAACTCGAGCCTGGACATCGAAGCCCTGGGCGGGCGATTTGAATGGCAGGTCAGGCCCGCCAACGCATTGCACGCCCGCGACCGGAGTTTCTTTTATCGCCAACTCCATCTCGGGAGAAAGCGATGAACGTCCACCAGATTTCCAACCCGCCTTCCCAGACTCTCGCCCGTGCGCTGGCGGAGTTCGAGGCGCCTTTCACCTATCCCCTGGGCCCAGGGAAGCTGTTTCGCGTTTCGCACGGCGAGGATTACACGCTCTTTTTTCGCGTTCAAGGAGAGGGCGCTTGTTTCATCGCCGAACATGAGGGCCGCGTCGTCGGGACGCTGGGAACGGCCATCCGAAGACTCTGGATGCCCGACGGCACAGAACGTCCGGCGGTCTATATTGGCGACCTGAAGATCGCCGCGAAGGCACGCGGTGGCACGGTTCTGATACGGTTGGCGCGAGCCGCGGAAACCTGGCTCCGGCCCAGGGTCGCCGCGGGACTCGGGGTCGTCATGGGCGGAACGCCCCTAACGCCTGATGCCTACACCGGTCGCGCCCGCATTCCGGGTTTCCAAGACCTTGGCCGGCTCATGATCCTTCGGATTTGCGGGAGTGTGGATGGCAGGCCAGCCGACCCTGGGCGCTGCTTGACCACACGGAAAATTGGCCTCGCGTGCTATCGGCGTTTAAGTCTCGGTCGTTACTCCTGCCCCACTGACAAAGCGGAGCAACGGTCGCGGATTGTACCTATCTGGCTGATGAATACGGACGGTTCGGCGTGTGGCATGCTGGAGGATACCCGCCGGGCAAAACGGCTCATCAACGAGGACGGTTCGGAAATCCTCAGCGCGCATCTCTCCTGCTTTGCCTATGGCGTCGTATCCGCCGGAGCGGAGTTGATCGGGGTCGCGCTGCAACATGCTGCCCGTTTGGGACTGCCCTCCCTGTTCGTGGCCGTGGCCGAGCCGGATGCTCGAGAGCTGCTCGCGGCTTTGTGCGACGTCGCGGTGGCCGCCCCCGCGACTGTTTATGGGGTTGGACTTCAGGCCGGGCTATGGAATATCAATAGCTCGGAGATTTGAAATGACCGACGAGTCCCCAATGGGCCGCGTGAGCGGCTGTGCCGTTCGAACGCTCGAGAAGTCAGGCATCTGGCGCAATCGATACCTGCAAACCCTCCAGGACGGTTCCATGACCCTGGAAGGCTTTCGGCGGAGCCAGGAGCAGTTCTTCTTCGCGGTGACGTTCTTTCCGCGTCCGATGGCGGCGCTGGTGGGACGCATTCCCGACCCCAAAGCGCGCCTCAATATTCTGCATAATCTGATCGAAGAGCACGGCGAGTTCAACGAAGAGCTCTTCCATCACATCACGTTTCAGCGCTTCTTGCGGAGCATCGGCAGCGATCCCGAAAAGCTGGAAACCGCCGCGCCATGCGCCTCGTTGCGAGCGTTTAACAGTGTCCTGACCTGCGCCTGCGTGCTGGACGAACTGGAAGTGGGCGTGGCTTGTTTGGGGATCATCGAGCAGGCTTTTGCGGGCATTTCCGCGACCATCGGTCAGGCAATCGTGCAGCGGGGCTGGGTTCGGCAGGACGAGTTGGTCCACTACGCCTTGCACGCGCAAATCGACGAGCGCCACGCGGAGGAGTTTTTCGCGGTGATCGAACCGCGCTGGGACGACCCGGCCCGCCGTTATTTTATCGAGCAGGGCCTGGAATTGGGGGCCTATGCGTTCGATCGGCTCTATTCAGACCTTTACGCGCTGAGTCAAACGGCGAAGTGAGTTTCTGGGAGGGGAGTTGTCGCGCCTCAGGCGCGTTTGCGCGACCAATACAGACGCAGCGGAACCAAGATGAGCTTCCAGAAGCGAAGGCTCAGCCCGGAGTAGTTTTGGGTAGGCTCGTAAACCTGGGCGTGGCATCACTGTGCCAAGCCCGTTCGGCCGCCAAGAAGGGGATTCGCTCCGCCACCCTCAACTGCGATATTGACCGCGCGGGAGTGGCCCTTTAACTGTCCTCGCACATCGCGATCCAAACTGAATCCGGAATGGCCTATGAAATACCTTGTCTCAATCACTTCGCTCTGCCTGGCAACCGTTCTCGCTGGCTGTAAGCCCTCGGATTCTTCGACTTCGGCCAAAACCGGCCAAAAGACAATCACCGTCGGCGTCAATTTCGAAACATTGCAGACCGAATATTGGGTCGCCGGCTTCGATGCGATCAAAGCCGAGCTCAAGAAACGCGACATCAATGTGGTTGAGGCGATCTCCGACAGCGATTCCAACCGCCAGCTTCAGCAAATCCGCAACTTCATCGCGCGCAAAGTCGATGGCATCATCATGGTGCCGAAGGATGCCAAGACCTGCCTTCCCGCAATCAAAGCAGCGAACGAAGCCGGCATACCGATCGTGCTGTTCAATCGCCCGGCAGCCGAAACCGAAGACGCAGAATGGGTCGCAATCGTGGCGGACAATCGCAAGCTCACCCGGGAGACAGTCGAATTCATGATCGAACAGGCGCGCAAGACCGGCAAAAAACACAAGGCCATGGTCATCGTGGGCGATCTGGGTGATATGAACGCCATCGGTCGGCGTGACGGCTTCTACGATGCCGTCAAGGGGAACGAAGCCATTGTGGACGTTGTGGCGCAGGTGCCTTCCGAGTGGAATCAGGACAAAGCCCGGGCAGGTGTGGTCAATGCGCTCCAGGCCAATCCCGACATCTCTTTCCTCTTTACCTCCTCGGATTTCCTGTTTCCTTCCATCGTCGCGGCCCTGAAATCAGCCAATAAGTATCACAAGATCGGCGAACCTGGGCACGTCATCCTGGGCGGTTTCGATGGGGATGCCACCGCTTATCAAATGCTGGTGGACGGCTATCTTGATGCGACCGGGGTGCAGGATGTTTATTTCGAGGCCGAACAATCCGTGCAGGCGGTTCTTGATCTTCTGGCCGGCAAGGAAGTTCCGCGGTTGATCCTCGATTCCGGCTTCGTCATTCACCAAGGCAATCTCCAGGAGAAAAGAGACCGGATGTGGGGGGCGGTAGTCAGCAGTCAGTAGTCGGCAGTCAGGGGTCAATTCGATTGAGCGAATGGATTATGGCTAAGCCAAACTTCGAGAAGCTGGAAGTTTACAAACGCGTTGACAGACCTGATTGAAACGCCTCTTCCTCAGCGAATACCTGATCCTGCTGCTGTCGATCGTTTATTTTTTGGCGGCGGCTCCATTCATTCCCGGCTTTGCTTCCTGGTGGAATCTCAAGACCATCCTCGCTTATCTCCTGCCGATCCTCGTTGCGTCCGTCGGACTGACGTTTGTGCTCATCACGGCCGGCATCGATCT
>CAZCUL010000421.1:0-11302 GCA_964501475.1 uncultured Verrucomicrobiota bacterium
TTGAAAAGCTGATTGACAAGTATTACGGGCAGGACGCCGAGACCGTTAGCGACATCCTCAGGGAACTCGGCGCCGACACCGAATTGGCCAGGGAAGCCACCGAAGCGGCGGTGACGGAGGATATGGCGGAGATGGCTGACCTGGCGAATGAGGCGCCCATTGTCCGCTTCGTCAATCTGGTCCTCTTTCAGGCCATTCAGGACCGCGCCAGCGACATTCATTTCGAGCCCTTTGATGAGGAATTTCGCATCCGCTACCGGGTGGATGGCGCCCTCTATGAGATGAGCCCTCCGCCCAAACATCTGGCCTTGCCGGTCATTTCCCGCCTCAAGGTCATGGCCAATCTGAACATCGCGGAGCGGCGTTTGCCTCAGGACGGCCGGATCAATTTTCATGTGGCGAGCCGGCAGGTGGACCTCCGTGTCTCGACCTTGCCAACCCAATTTGGCGAGTCGGTGGTGCTCCGCGTTTTGGATCGTTCGGCGGTCAACCTGGATCTCGAGGCGCTTGGTTTGCCAAAATATGTCTTCGATTACGTCGTCGAAGCGGTGCAACAGCCGAATGGCATTCTGATTGTCACCGGGCCGACCGGGTCCGGGAAAACCACGACTCTCTACTCCTGTCTGCGCCAGGTGAACACCATCGATTCAAAACTGCTGACGGCGGAAGATCCGGTGGAATACGACCTTGAAGGCGTCATGCAGGTGGCTATTAACGAGAGTGTCGGCCTCACTTTCGGCAAATCTCTCCGCTCCTTCCTTCGCCAGGACCCGGACGTCATTATGGTGGGCGAAATGCGCGATCTGGAGACATCGCAAATATCCATCCAGGCTTCCCTGACGGGCCACCTCGTGCTCAGCACCCTTCATACGAACGACGCGCCCGGGGCGGTCACACGCCTGATCGACATGGGAGTCGAGCCGTTCCTGATTTCTTCCACGCTGATGGCGGTCCTGGCGCAACGGCTGGTGCGAACCATTTGCCGAAAGTGCCGGACACCGTTCGAACCGACCGAATCGCAACTGGCCCTCCTCAACCTTTCACCGCACGATATTGGCGACAAGGTATTCTATTACGGACGCGGCTGCGCCAACTGCAATGACACGGGCTACAAGGGCCGCAAAGGCATCTTCGAGTTGCTGATCGTTAACGAGGCCATTCGGAGCCTGATCAACGAGCGCCAGCCATCGATCGTCTTGCGGCAAAAGGCGGTCGAGATGGGAATGGTAACCCTCCGCGAAGATGGCTTGCGCAGTATTTTCGATGGTGATACAACAATTGAAGAAGTCGTGAAGTATACCTAGATCGAGGGCCGGTTATGCCAAAATTCAGCTACGTGGCCATGGATTCCCGCGGGAAGGAAACCAAGGGGACCCTGGAGGTATCCAACCAGAACGAAGCCATCGGACGACTCAAGGAAATGGGCTACTTCCCTACCAAAGTGGTGGAGGTAGATAAGACGAAGGAGAAAGCTGATCGCAAAGCTCGGCCGGGAGCAAAGCCTGGCAAAAAACGGGGCGCCCTCGACATTCAAATCAAGATTCCCGGCCTGAGCGGGCGGGTTAAGACCAAAGTCCTGACCAGCTTCACGCGCCAGCTAGCCACCCTGGTCGATGCCGGCCTCCCATTGCTGCGCGGCTTGCGCGTGCTCGAAAAGCAGGAAAAGAACGTCACCCTTAAAGGAATCATCGCCGAGCTGGCCCTGTCTATCGAAGGCGGAAGCACCTTTTCGGAGGCGCTCGCCCAGCATCCAAAAGTCTTCAATCGTCTTTATGTAAACATGGTCAAAGCCGGCGAACTCGGCGGCGTGCTCGAAGTGGTCTTGAGCCGCCTGGCGGACTTCATGGAGAAGGCCCAAAAGATCAAAGGCAAGGTCGTTTCCGCCATGTTTTACCCCACGGCCGTCATGATCGTGGCGGTGGCCATTCTGACGGTGTTGATGGTATGGGTGATCCCGAAGTTTCGCGATATTTTCAAAGACATGCTCCCGGGCGAGGACCTGCCGCCCTTCACGCGCTTCGTCCTCGGAGTCAGCGATGCCGTGGCAAACCATTTTCCCATCACAGCCGGAATTGTAGTGACGTTGGTTGTTATCGTAATGGTGTTTGTGCGCACTCGCTTTGGACGCCGCATTTGGGACAAGCTCAAATTGAACATGCCCGCGCTCGGGCCGGTGATCAGCAAGGTGGCCATCTCCCGTTTTGCCCGCACCCTGGGAACCCTGATCAGCAGCGGCGTCCCCATTCTGCAGGCGTTAACCATTGTTAAGGAGACGTCCGGCAACGTCATCATTGGCAATGCCGTAGGCGCCGTCCATGAAAGTGTCAAAGAGGGCGAGACCATCACCGCTCCGCTCGAAGCCTCAAATGTCTTTCCTCCCATTGTCGTCAGCATGGTCGATGTCGGCGAGCAAACAGGCGCCCTGCCGGAAATGTTGATGAAGATCGCCGATACCTACGACGACGAGGTGGACAATGCCGTCGCCGCAATGACCTCCCTCCTCGAACCGATCATGATCGTCTTCCTGGCAATCATCGTCGGCAGCATCGTCATTGCGCTCTTTCTGCCGCTGATCAAATTGATGGAAGGCGTAGGCGATCCGAGTTCGGGCGGTGGCGGGGACGACGAATAAGGCACGCCGGCGGAGAAAGGCCTGCCTTTCGGCTGCGGCCTCGAAGACGCCGGCCGAGGGAGTTCGGAAGGTTTAAGAATCCGCCTGGGCCTCGATGGCGCGAATCCGCTTTTCGTGCCGGCCACCCTTCGAAGGGAGTGGAAAGCCATAGCTGCACGATCTCCACGGCGGCGGCCAGGGATCATTCGCTGTCCCAGACTGATTATGTTTGCATCATTATGTGCCCGCGCGAGGCGGGCGCTTTCGGCATTCCAGCAAAGGGCGCAACGAACTCCTTTGACCTTGTTGGCGACGATGGCCTCGCCATTTCCGGAGCCGCCTAACACGATGCCCCGTTCGCATAGAGCCGCAGCGACCGCTTGAGCCGCCGGGCGGATGAAATCCGGATAATCCACTGTTCCGTGCTGTGAGCGCCAAAATCGCGCACCTCGTGTCCCTGCCGTTCGAGAAGCTGCTTGATTCGCTCCTTGTATTCGAACCCGGCATGGTCGGAAGCAAGCGCGATTTTCATGGTTGGCCTTCAAACAAGCCGTGGCGCACCGGCGGGGGCTTGGAGCGAACCTCAAATGCCGAGATTCGAGAGCGTGGTGCAGATGCGGTTGACCACCTGGACCAGTTTGGGATGTGACTTTTCAAACTCGGTGACTGATCCGGATAGTTTTTCAATCGATTGCTCGATGATCTGCGGATCGCGAGACGAACGCGTGGCCTCTTGAGTGAAGGCCTCCGTCAGTCCCGTGATGCTTTCGGCCTGCGGCCCATGCGTAGAAGCCACACCCGTTATCTCCGCCCGCAGATCGGCCAGCAGATCAAGCAGTTCCTTCCGCTTTCCTTCGGGAATGGTTTCGGAACGGCGGATGCGGGTTTCGATCTGAGAGATTGTTTCCTCGATCATCTTATCCATCCTTTTGCCACTCCTCCGGCTGCGAAGCAAGAAGAAGCGGCGAACACTTCCGCCAGAATCGGTCCAGACACGGACAGTCAGATGTAATACATCTTTTCCTTCTCCGCTCCCGCATCGATCAATTCCTGGAAAGTAATGGTGTCCACTGCTTCGTCCACGGCCCTCTGGACTCTTCTCCAGGCGTCGCGAAGTTCCACCGGCGAGAGGCCGTTGTTCAAGGCCGGGGTATCGATCAGCCGCCCATAGACCGAGCGCAACACGTCGCCCAGCGTAATTTGAGCAGGCGGCCGGGCCAGCAGGTAACCCCCTTCCTTGCCTCTAAGACTGCGGACGATCCCTTTTGACTTGAGGCCGAGAAGAATCTGGACCAGGTAATTCTCCGGAATACTCTGTTCGCGAGCCAGGTCTTCAGCCTTGACCGCTCCGGCCGTGTGATAATGCCGGGCCAATCCCAGAACGGCGCGAGCTGCATAATCGCCTTTGACGGAGAGTTTCACGCACGAGGACCTGGTGTGGTGTCGCCGAAAGGCCTATAGATTCGTTGCCTCGCAACCCTCCGGGCGGCATGTCTTTTTGCCTCAGGCTTCGCTGCCCGCTCCTTATCCCGCGATGGCGGGACGGGTATGCTCGTCGCGCGCGCCTCGCCTGAGCCAAAAACCCATTGCCGCGAATGTATAGTCATTTCGGAGACACCACATTAGGCACGAATCGTCTCGGGCGCAATACCGCAGCCGCGGCGATCCACCAGACGACCGGGTTTCGTTTAGGCATTGCTTACTCCCTTTGGATGAGGTCCAGAATCCCTTCCATGATCCAGCCCAGCACCTCGATCTCCAGGAGAGCATTTCTTCGCGGCAAGCTCAACGATTCGAGATCGCTCAAGGTCAGCAAATGAATATCCTTCTCGCCGAGGTTTTGTTGTGCCGCTACCAAAAGCCGATGATCGTTGATGACCGTCAGAAACCCGGGGGCATCATCCATGGCCAGGCGCAGCGCGTATTTCTGTTCGAGTCGCGCCGCGAGCTGTTTGGCGCAACCCTCGAGCAATCGCAGGTGTTCTCCCCGGAACCGGTAAAGATTGTCCAGCCATTCCCGGGTTTCCTCAGGCGACATACGGACGGATTCGCAGCCGCGCGTGCCGTACCAGGCGGCCTTTCCCTTTGGATCGAACAGTTCCGGACGGATTTGGTAGTTTTGGATGAGGGCTTTGAGGCATTTGCGCAAGACCCGGGCTTCCAACACGGCCAGGGAAAGGAGCAGATGGCGATCTTCCCGGCGAATCTGCATGCTCACGTTTGCTCAAGCGTCACGGTCAAACCATGCGCCTGGAGTTGTTGGTGATAGAGTTCAGCCTTCTCGCGAGTCTCGGTGGCCACGCAACTCTTCCCCTGGTGATGAACTTCGAGCATGTGCCTGGTGGCTTTCTCCTTTGGGAAGGCAAGGACTTTCATGAAGACGAAGACAACATAATTCATGAGGTTGACCGGGTCATTCCAGACAATCACGTTCCAGTTCTTCTCAAAGGCTTCCTGGACCTTTTCCTGGGTGATTTCCAGTGGCTCCGGAAGAGTGGTCTCTCCAGCCATAGCAATGTCACCATGCCTGTCGAGAACGCCGGAATCAAGCGGGCGCACCCTTCCCTCCTGGAGATCGGTGGTGGGCCGGCCCGAAGCGACTAATCGGCGACCGCCGGCTTTGTGACCGCCAGCGAGCCCTTTCCCTTGGACAGTTCGATCAAGTCGAGAAGAATGAGCTTTGTCTCTTCCAAAGTGATGTCCCAGGACGCCACCTTCTCGTCGATCGCCTCCTCGGCTTCTTCTTCGTCGATGGACGCGGAATTCGCCGGTTCGGACTTGATCACTTTCCCGCCCGCATCATCCGGGGCGGGCGTATCGGGATTCGTGGCTGCCGAATCGACCTTGTTCGTTGCACCCACCGGGAGAGGGAGACCAGGCTCGAGGGCCTCTTTCAAAGAAATGGCGTAAACTGTCCCGGGCGGTTCCGGCCGCGCCGCCAACTCCTTTTTTCGCGCTTTGATGCGAGCGTCCGCTTCCCGCTTTTCCGTCAAGCGCTTCTCCTCGTTCAGCGAAACCTCCTTCTCGTCCCTGGCTTTCTCAAAACGCTCGATTTCCGCCTGCAGATAAGTAAAATCAGCGTTTTCCGCAACACGGCGGCCCGAGCGGCGCTTCAACTCTGGCAGAATGGGTTCAATCAGATTCACTTTTTCATATCGCGCAGAAGGAATGGCGCCCCCAGGCAACGGGTTCTCCAGGGCCCCCTCCCCAATTTCAGCGTGGTTGGCGATCGATGGAAGAACGATATCCGGCGTGACGCCTTCCAACTGCGTGGACACGCCGCTCGCCCGGTAGAATTTGCGGATGGTGATCTTTAACGCGCCGGGATTGCGATCCAGCTCAATCCCATGCGACCGCATGATGGGCGCCAACTGAATGAGCGACTGAACGGTCCCTTTCCCGTGAGTCGAAGAATCCCCAACGACCAGAGCGCGGCCATAATCCTGCAGCGCGCCAGCCAGAATCTCCGAAGCCGAGGCGCTATGCCGATCGGTCAACACCACCAGGGGCCCTTCGTAAAGCACCTTCGGGTCTGTGTCCTTGTCTTCAAAGATGTCTCCTTTCGAATCCCGGACCTGGACCACCGGTCCTTCCTTGATAAACAGTCCGGTCAAATTGATGGCTTCCTCGAGCGAACCTCCGCCATTGCGCCGGAGGTCAAGGATGACGCCGCTGATGTTTTCCTTGGTCAGCTTGCGCAACAACTTCGCCACATCAGTGGTCGTGCTCTTTGGTTCGCCACTGACGCTGCGCCCCTCGAGCTCGAAGTTCGAATAAAACGAAGGCAGGTCAATCACGCCCAGTCGCACGGGAGCGCCGTTTTTCCCCGGCAGTTCGATCAGCTTTGCTTTGGCTTCCTGGTCCTCCAGCTTGATCTCCTCTCGGATAATGCTGACCACTTTGCGCAACGACGGGTCTTCGGCGTCCGCGGGGATGACTGTCAGCCGCACTTCGGACCCCTGGGGACCGCGGATTAATTCCACGACTTTGCGAAGTTGCATATCGACCACGTCCACCGGCTCTGCGTCGCCTTGAGCCACGGCGATGATCTTATCGTTTGGCTTCATCTTTCTGCTCCGCTCGGCAGGCCCCCCGGGAACCAGGCTCTGGATCTTGCAATGCCCGTCTTCGGAACGGAGCAACGCCCCGATCCCAAAAAGGGAAAGTTTCATTCCAATGGAAAAATTCTCCAACTCCGCTTTGCCCATGTAGTCGGAGTGCGGATCATACACGTGCGCGAGAGACCTGAGATAGACCTGCATCACGTCGTCGTTATCGTACTCGCGGACCGCGCGAAGGATGCGCGTGTAACGAGGCGTAATGACCTTGACGATTTCGTCCGCGTTGTCTTTGTTCAGCTTTTCCTGCAGATACTCATAACGCAGCCGGTCCCGCCAGAGTCCTTTTGCCTCGTCCAGGTCTGCGGGCCGGGGCAACTTGCGGCGGTTGGGAATGTAGGTCTCGTCCGTGTTGAATTCGAAATCGCCCTTTTCCAGCAGGTCGGTCACAAATTCGAACTGCTGTTCCAAGCGCTGCCTGAATCGCAGGAAAATCTCCCGGGCCGGAGAGGTATCGCCCTCTTTCGTCAGATCATCCAGGGTCTCGCGATACTTCTCGAACTCCTTCAGATCGTCCTGGGTAAAGTAGATGTGAAGGTTGTCCAGGGCATCCAGATAACGATCCAGGAAGCGGGAAGATACCTTGTCGTCAAACGGCTGTTTGATGTAGTGCGCGCTCTGGAGGATGCGGGCGGTCAACTTCGCTATTTCGCTGTCATTCAGCCCTTCGACCAGGGAGACGGGGTCCCGATCCAAAACAGCAGCACCCCGGCTCGGGGAGACGGCGCCCGTCAAGCAGAGCAGCCCGGCAATCAGCAACGTCAAGATTCTCATATTCTTCTCGCTAGACTGAGCCATTCGACGCTCGCCGAACAGCATAAAATCACACATACCATTCCACATTGAGCCCGTTCGGCAACCCTTGCCTGTGCTTATACTGTTTTTTCAAGACAAGGCCCGGAATCGGCAAACCTTTCCATCCAACACCAATCTTAAGGACCGGTTGCGCCAACCGATGGGAAAGAAGGCGCCGGTTCCTCCGGAAAAGCAGATGAAATTGCCGGCCGCCAGACCAACTTGAACCATCATACGCCCGTTATGCTCACACAAACAGAACGCACCGACCTGGCAAACGACTTCGTTTCAGCTCTGCCAGGCCATCGCTTGGCTCAACTCATCGACGCCGTCTCCGGCACCCTTCCCTTCCGGACACTTGACCTCCCCGGCACCGGCCCAAGAAATGACCAGGCTGATGCCCTCGACGAAGCGCTGCTTCTTTGCCAGACACAGCAACATATCCTGGCCAAGGCGCAGCACATCGTCGATCGCATGCAAGCGATGGCTGCCGCAAGCGAGAAGGCTTCAGCCACCGAAAAGTTCCTCTACCGGGACGAGTTTCAAAGCCTGAACAGGCGCTTGGAGGAAATCGCTGCTGTTAAACTCCGGGGTGAGCCGCTCTTCAGCAAAGCGCATCAAATCGTCAACTTAGAGGACGGCAACCGGCTCGTGCTGGCGGGCATCGATCTGAAAGCTCCGAGCCTGACAAACTTGAGCGCCGCAGAGGCTGGCACCGGCGAGATCCCCCCTTCTCAGAACGTCCTTCGAACCCGAAGGTTTCTTACGATCTGCCAGGCTATCGTTGTCGAGAATCTGAATCGCCTGCTTTTCCACCGCAGCGGCCTCAATTCTGCAATGGACAGCCTTCGCTCGACCGCAGACGCGGAGGGACCAACGGAGAGCCGGTCCCTCGCCGTTTCCGAGACCTCCGACGCGCAACCAGCTCAGCAAAACCCCGTTGCCGCGTAAGGCCGGGCCGAGTTTCACCCCTCCTCCCCAGCCCGCAAACGGGCCAGAACACTGAAGTCCTCCAGGGTGGTGGTATCTCCCTTAATATCACTGCCGGCCGCCACCTGTTTGAGAAGCCGGCGCATGATCTTTCCCGAACGCGTCTTCGGCAGCGCTTCGGCAAACCGGATATCGTCGGGCTTGGCAACCGGACCAATTTCCTTGGCGACGTGACTGCGAAGCTGCTCGCGCAGCTCGGGGTTGGGAGGCACACCTGTCTTGAGCGTCACAAAAGCCACCATCGCCTGGCCTTTCAATTCATCTGGACGGCCGACCACCGCCGCTTCGGCGACGCTATGATGGCTTACCAACGCGCTCTCCACCTCAGCAGTCCCAATTCTGTGGCCGGCCACGTTCAGCACGTCGTCAATTCGGCCTACGATCCAGAAGTATCCGTCTTTGTCCCGGCGGCAGCCATCGCCGGTGAAATAGGCTCCTTTCACTTCGCTCCAGTAAACCTCCTTATACCGCTGCGGATCACCCCAAATGCCGCGCAGCATGCTGGGCCAGGGCTTCCGAATGATCAGCTTTCCGCCGCTGTTCTTCTCGACCGGTTTGCCTTTGTCGTCCACCACCTCAGGCAAAATCCCGAAAAACGGCAGAGTCGCTGTCCCCGGCTTTGTCGGGGTGGCGCCCGGTAAGGGTGTTATCATGATCGCTCCAGTCTCCGTTTGCCACCACGTATCGACGATCGGGCAACGGTGTCCGCCAATCACTTCGTAATACCACATCCAGGCTTCCGGATTGATCGGTTCACCGACGGTCCCAAGCAGTCGCAAGGAGGTAAGGTCATGTTTCCCGGGCCATTCCACGCCCCATTTCATGAAAGCTCGAATCGCCGTCGGCGCGGTGTAAAAGACCGTGACGCCATACTTCTCGACAATGCGCCAGAACCGGTCCGGTTCAGGCCAATTGGGCGCGCCTTCATACATGAGGCTCGTTGCCCCATTGGCCAGCGGACCGTAAACGACATAACTGTGCCCGGTAACCCATCCCACGTCGGCCGTGCACCAATAAACATCCGTCTCATTCAAATCGAAGACATAACGGGTGGTAAGTTTCGTCCCCAACAGATACCCGCCGGTGGTGTGCAAGATGCCCTTGGGCTTTCCAGTGGAACCGCTCGTATAGAGAATGAAGAGGGGCGCCTCGCTATCCATCTTTGTCGCCGGGCAATTCGCACTCACACTTTGAATTTCCCGATGCCACCAACAATCCCGCCCTTCACGCATCTGAATATCGTTTCCGACACGGCGCAAAACGATGACGGTCTCGACCGTTTTGGCCAGCCGTTCGCCACCGGCCTCCTTGAGTTCGAGCGCGTCGTCCACGTTCCTCTTCAAAGGAATAATCGCGCCGCGGCGATACCCGCCATCGGCGGTGATGATCATGCGCGCTTGCGAGTCGGCGATGCGATCAGCAACCGATTGCGCGCTGAATCCCCCAAAGACCACGGAGTGAACCGCGCCAATGCGGCTGCAGGCGAGCATGGCAATAGCGGCCTCCGGCACCATCGGCAGATAAATGATGATGCGATCCCCTCTTTCAATGCCATGACGCTTCAGGACGTTGGCAAACAAGCAAACCTCCCTGTGAAGCTGGCGGTAGGTGAGGACGCGCTCCTCCCCGGTCTGGCCTGGACCGGCCGGTTCACCTTCCCAAATGAGAGCAGCCCGGTTGGCGGTGGCCGTACCTAAATGGCGGTCCAGGCAGTTGTAACTGACGTTGAGTTGGCCACCGACAAACCATTTGGCGAACGGCGGCTTCCATTGCAAAACCTTTTTCCAGGGCTTGAACCAGATCAGTTCGTCTTTGGCCTGTCTGGCCCAAAACTTTTCCGGAGAACGGATCGACGCATTGTAGAGTTTTCGATATTGCGCCATCGATTTGATCTGCGCTTGCTCGGAAAACGCTTTGGGCGGCGCGAAGAGGCGTTCTTCATGCAGAACAGAAGTGATGTTCGTAGTTGCTTGCTTTGGGGCAGCCATAATTATCTCGATTTAACGAATCATTCAAAAGCTTCCGCGCAGCGTCAACGGCGGAATCAAGTTTTCGGTTTGACTCATGTCCGCGGGCACTGATTGCTTTGGCATCCTTGACAATTCAGTCCGGTCCGGGATCGTTGAGACGTGACGCGAAACCCGACCAATCCTTTGCTCACAGTCCTGGCTGGTTCAATCTGGCTTCATCTTCTGGTCATGCCTGTCACTGGCGCCGAAGGTGGGTCTGAATCCCTTCCATCAAGCGGGCTGGCGCCGACCAACATGCCGGTCAGAGCCATCGGAAAGGGCCGGTTCGAAGTGGGCAAAGTCCAGTTCGACAAGGCGGACAAGACGGTCACGTTTCCCGCGGTGCTGAACATGGAGGATGGACCGGTGGAGTATTTGATCGTCACTCCGGCCGGCAAAACGCACGAAAGCGTCCTGCGCACCGATACCGAGCCGTATCACATCAACATCGCGTTGCTGCTTCTCGGGGCGAAGGGTGCAGGGACGAACGCGTTTCCCGAGGTTGATCCGCGCAAAATCCCGGGGGAGAAAATGGACATCGAAGTATCGTGGAACAGCGCCGATGGCGAGAAACGGGTTCGCGCTGAGGAAATGGTTTTTGACCGGCGCAATCGCGCGTCCATGGAGAAAGGGGCCTGGGCTTACAATGGGTCGCGAATCCTGGACGGCACCTTTCTGGCGCAGGCGGGAGGGTCGATTGCGTCAATCATCGTCGATCCCGATGCGTTGATCAATAGTCCAAGGTTAGGCGCTGAGGATGACGAACGGTGGATGATAAA
>CAZCUL010000422.1:0-5904 GCA_964501475.1 uncultured Verrucomicrobiota bacterium
ATTTGTTCTGTTCGGCGCCGCTCGGCTCGGTTGGGCCATCGTAGATCAGCGTGACCCCAAGCTCGTCGGCCGCTTTGGCCGCCCCGCGTTTGCAGGCGTCGAAGTAATCGATGTTGATGAGCTTGGGCAGCATCGCAATAACGATTGTGTCCGGTCCGGAGCCGCTTTTTGTTTCGGAAGAGCCGTCATTTACCTGTTTCCGACAGCCCGAAAACAAAGCGAGCGCTAGCAACAACCCGATCTGATCCAATCGCAATCGCATAGGAAAAGGTGGCCGAAAATAATGGAGCGACGAGCTTCGTGTCAACCATGAGGCTTTGGAAGACTGCATCTCGCTGTCACGCTTTGCAGACTGCAAAGACATCGCCTTGCCATCCGGCATTGTGCCCGACCGCGCTGTGCCGCCAGAGGTTAATTCAGGCATCCCGGAAAAGGATTACCGCGCTGACAGATGTAGGTACGATTTGGGCTAGCAACAACGAAGAAAACGAATGGATCGTCAGATGAACATGAACAATGAATTGAGGAATTTGTTCCTGGATGAGCTGGAGGAAATCCTCGACGCCGAACGGCAGCTCCTGAAGGCATTGCCGAAAATGGCAAAGACGGCCAAATCTGGAGCGTTGCGGGAGGCCATCGAGTCGCACCTTGAAGAGACGGAAAGCCACGTTTCGCGTCTCGAAGAAGTTTTTGAAGTTTTGAGTGAACGCCGAAAGCCGGAACGGTCCCAGGCGATGGAAGGGCTCCTGGAGGAAGGCAGGCAGTTATTGGAGCAAATGAAAGGTTCGTCGGCCCTGGATGCGGCACTGATTGCATCCGCGCAAAAGATCGAACACTTCGAGATTGCTACCTACGGCACGCTTTGCACGTGGGCGGAGATGCTCGATTACCAGGAGGCGCTCGAGTTGTTGAAGGAAACTCTCATGGAGGAAAAGGCCGCGGATGAAACGCTGACGGAAATTGCCGAGACCGTGGCGAACATCCGTGCCGAGGAAGGGTAACGGCCATGAACCCGGCTGCGGCCGGAGAAAGAGCTCAGTCGATCAGAGTCATCTCATCGATGAAGGCAGCCTGTTCGATGCGAGAATCGGCTTGGCGCGGGGGTTCCGGCAAACAGAGCGGTTCAAACCATCGATCCAGAGCCTGGGCGACGCAATGATCCACCAGCGGTGTTTCCTCCGCCTCATTGCCGAAACGAATCACCAGTGCCTGCTCGGCCACTTTGATCAGGCACTCGCGCAAATACTGGCGGTGCAGCCGCCGGAAGCGACGCAGAGTATTCCAATCGGGAACCTCGCTGGCGCAGAGGTAGCACAGGACAGGGTCCGTCTGCACTGCAAGTTCGATGTCCTGGGATCCGTAAAGTCCGATGGCGTAGGCGTAGGTTAAAAGATGCATCAGCCGCTCGGCACTATAGCTGGAATGGCCATTGATGGAGAATCGCTGCGATTTCTTCGGCCAATCGACACTTTCCACCGCGTCCACAACCACGCTGACGAGCCCGGTTTTTTCGGAAGGAGCCGGGAGGATGGCGATTGCAGGCGGTTCCTGCCGTTCTTCGATCAGATCAAGGTTTAATGCAGGTCCGTTCATGTCCGCCCATGTCAGGGCACCTTTTATGCCGGGACCGATCCAGCTTCGTATCGATGCCGCGCAACGAGCTCGACCATCGCTACTTATGAAGGGATGGAAATTAGCGAATCGTTCCGTTTTATCGGGAGGCGTGTCTTGAATCGAGCTTCGAGGACAAGGAGCAACAATATTTCAAATCATCAAATCAAGATATGTTGATTTAATTTCTGTTCTGCACTAAAAGGTGTGGCGTGGCGGCGCCTGTGTTTCAAACTTGCTCCGCTTCGACGAACAGGCGCGTGCCTCGGAAAAGATTCTTAAAACCGGAGATTCAATGACGGATTCGCGGAACAGATCGGAAGAATTGAAGCGGCTTCTTGGCCAGCGCATCGCCGTGCTCGACGGCGCCATGGGCACCATGATTCATCAGCGGCATCTGAGCGAAGCGGACGTTCGCGGCGCGCGTTTCAAGGATTGGAAAGGAAAGGACCTTCAGCGAAACGCCGAGGTGCTCCTCCTGACTCAGCCGGAAGTGATCGAGGACGTTCATCGGCTCTATTTCGAAGCGGGCGCGGACATTGTCGAAACCAACACCTTCAACGCGACCACGATTGGCCAGCATGAATTCTTTTTCAGCCGGGACGCCAAAGGACCCAAAAGCCAGGAGTTTTTAAACGAGGTCGTTGCGGACGATTCTCTGCGGACTCTGGTTCGCGAAATGAACCTGGCGGCTGCGGCTCTCGCCCGGAGGGCTGCAGACCGCGTGGCCAACGACACCGGACAGGCGCGCTTTGTCGCGGGCTCGATTGGCCCCATGCCGGTCAGCGCCAGCACGGTGGTGAATGTGGACGATCCGGGATTTCGGCCGGTCAATTTCGATCAGCTTCGCCAATCCTACCGCGAACAGATCGAAGCCCTGATCGATGGCGGCGTCGATCTGCTGCTGGTGGAAACCGTCTTCGACACGCTGAACGCGAAAGCGGCCCTGTTTGCCCTCGATGAAGTTTTCGAGCGGAACGGGTTTCGCATTCCGGTGATCATTTCCGGAACGATTACGGACCGGGCCGGGCGGACCTTGAGCGGCCAGACGGTGGAGGCGTTTTGGAACTCGATCACGCACGTTGACCCATTCGCGGTCGGTTTGAACTGCGCCTTGGGGCCGGACCTTATGCGGCCCTTTGCAGAAGAGCTCTCCCGGATCGCGCCTGTTTATACGTGCTTTTATCCGAACGCCGGCCTGCCCGATCCGATGTCGCCCACGGGTTTCCCCGAGACGCCCGAGACATTGGCGCCCCAATTGCGCGACTGGTCGGAAAGCGGATGGCTGAACTTTGTCGGCGGCTGTTGCGGCACGACGCCCGCCCACATCAAGGCCATTGCCGAGGCTGTGAGGGAATTCCCGCCGCGTCAGGTGCCGAGAGTCGAGCCCTGGTTGCGCTTGTCCGGCCAGGAAGCGTTCAACCTCACCCCGCAAACGAACTTCGTGAACATCGGCGAACGCACCAACGTCACCGGTTCGCCCAGATTCGCGAAGCAGATTCTGGACGGCAAGTATGAGGAGGCGCTGGCCGTGGCCAAGCAGCAGGTCGAAAACGGCGCCCAGCTCATCGATGTCAACATGGACGAGGGCATGCTCGACGGGGCGGCGGCCATGACGAAATTCCTCAATCTCGTCGGCGCCGAGCCGGACATTGCCAAAGTCCCCATCATGATCGATTCCTCGAAGTGGACGGTCATCGAAGCCGGCCTGAAATGCGTGCAGGGCAAGGGCGTCGTCAACTCGATCTCGCTCAAAGAAGGGGAAGAGAAGTTTCTCGATCAAGCCCGGCTCATCCGCCGCTATGGCGCGGCTGTGGTCGTAATGGCCTTCGATGAGCGCGGCCAGGCGGACAATTTCGAGCGCAAGATCGAGGTTTGCCGGAGGTCTTATGATCTGCTGACCGAACGGATCGGTTTCCCGGCTCAGGATATCATTTTCGACCCGAATGTTCTCACGGTCGGCACCGGCATTGAGGAGCATGCCAACTACGCCGTGGACTTCATTCGCGCGACCCGTTGGATCAAGGATCATTTGCCCCTGGCCAGGGTCAGCGGCGGAATCAGCAACGTCAGTTTCAGTTTCCGCGGCAATAACCTCGTCCGCGAAGCGATGCACGGCGCGTTCCTCTATCACGCCATCAAAGCCGGGCTCGACATGGGCATCGTGAACGCCGGGATGCTGGAAGTGTATGAGGAGATTCCCAAAGACCTCCTCGAACTGGTTGAAGACGTCCTGCTGAACCGGCGTCCGGACGCGACCGAGCGCCTGGTGGCCTATGGCGAAGAACTGAAGAACAAGCAGTCCGGAGCCACTGCGATTGAAAAGACGGACGAAGCCTGGCGCAAAGGAAGCGTGGAAGAGCGCCTCGCGCACGCGCTTGTCAAAGGCATCGACGCCTTCATCAATCAGGACATCGAGGAAGCCCGCCAGAAGTACGGGCGTCCGCTCTTGGTGATCGAGGGCCCTTTAATGGCCGGCATGAACGTGGTGGGCGACCTGTTCGGCGCGGGCAAAATGTTTTTGCCGCAGGTTGTCAAATCCGCGCGAGTCATGAAGAAAGCCGTGGCCTACCTCACCCCTTTCATGGAAGCCGAGAAGCAGGCGGCCATTGCCGCCGGCGAAAGCATCCAGGCTCAAGGCAAGGTGCTGCTGGCCACGGTCAAAGGCGACGTGCACGACATTGGGAAGAACATCGTGGGCGTGGTTTTGGGCTGCAACAACTATGAGGTGATCGATCTTGGCGTGATGGTGCCTTGCGAGCGGATTCTCCAGACTGCCCGCGAACAAAAGGTCGATGTGATCGGCTTGAGCGGGTTGATTACGCCTTCATTGGACGAGATGGTTCATGTGGCGCGCGAGATGGATCGGGAAGGATTCAGGCTGCCATTGTTGATCGGCGGAGCCACCACCAGCAAGGCGCACACAGCGGTCAAAATATCGCCCGGCTATAAAGAGCCGGTGGTGCACGTGCTGGACGCCAGCCGCGCCGTGCCGGTGGTGAGCAACCTGATCAGCCAGGAAAATAAAGAGGGGTTCGTGGAAAAAATCCGAAGCGAGTATGAGAAGCTCCGCGCCCACCATGCGGGACAGAAGGTGAAGCTTTTGAGCATTGAAGACGCGCGGTCGCGCGCGCCGCGTTTGAGCTATGACGCCTTGGCTCGGCCCGAATTCACGGGGGTGCGGGTCTTGTCTTCCCATGCGGCGCCTTCCTTCAAGGCGGCGGCCAGCCAGTTGGCGATCTCGGATCTGGTGCCCTTTATCGACTGGTCGCCGTTTTTCCATACCTGGGAACTTCGCGGGCGCTATCCGTCCATTCTCGATCATCCGAAACATGGCGAGGAGGCGCGCAAACTCTTTGCCGATGCCCAACAGCTCCTGGACAGAATCGTCGCGGCCGGACTTCTGACGGCGCGCGCCGTTTACGGGCTGTTCCCTGCCAACCGCGCGGGCGATGATGTCGAAGTGTACACGGATGATTCGCGTTCGAAGGTTTTGACGAAGTTCCATTTTCTGCGGCAGCAAATCGAGAAGCCGACCGGCCAGCCGAGCCTTTGCCTGGCCGACTTCGTTGCGCCCGCAACGGGGCCGGGCGACTACATCGGCGCCTTCGCCGTCACGAGCGGTCATGGCCTGAAGGAATTGGTGGATCAATTCAAGAAGGAGCACGACGACTACAATGCGATCATGGCCGAAGCTCTGGCCGACCGGCTGGCCGAGGCTTTCGCGGAATACCTTCACAAACGCGTGCGCGAAGAATGGGGTTATGGCAAATCCGAGAACCTATCCACCGAAGAGCTCATCGCGGAGAAGTATCGCGGCATTCGTCCCGCGGCCGGCTACCCGGCCTGTCCGGATCACACCGAGAAGCAGGCTCTCTGGGAGCTGCTGGATGTGGAAACGAATACGGGCATTCGATTGACGGAAAGCTTTGCCATGTGGCCGGGCAGCAGCGTCAGCGGACTCTATTTTGCCCATCCCGAATCGAAATACTTTGCCGTGGGCAAGCTCGGGCGCGATCAATTGATGGATTACCATTTGCGCAAAGGCATGACGTTGGACCAGGTGGAAAAGTGGCTGGGGCCGTATTTGAATTACGAGCCTGCCGGAAGCGCTGCCACCTGAGATCCCGGGCCTTGAACGCCGGCGGCCCCCCTCCTGAGCCCGGCTGGGTGTAAGACAAATTCCTTCTGAAGCTGTTCTCATGGGGTTTTCTGATTAATTGTTTCCAGATACCTATATAGAGCTTGTCCCAAAATCGTCGGTTTCGAAACTTTGTCGGAAACTTCGTCGGC